>NZ_JAUBRP010000036.1:33213-65343 GCF_036701935.1 Microcoleus sp. M2_D5
ACTCCGACGCCGACGCCTGCGGAAACTCCAACTCCCACGGGAACTCCGACGCCGACGCCTGCGGAAACTCCAACTCCCACGGGAACTCCGACGCCGACGCCTGCGGAAACTCCAACTCCAACTCAGACACCGACACCAATTCCTGCGGAAACTCCCACTGCGACACCAATTCCGACACCGACACCAATTCCTGCGGAAACTCCGACTCCGACGCCTGCGGAAACTCCGACGCCAACTCCAACTCCGACGCCTGCGGAAACTCCGACGCCTGCTGAAACTCCAATTCCGACGCCTGCGGAAACTCCGACACCAATTCCGACACCAATTTCGACATCTGGAGAAACTCCAATCCCAACGGCCAAACCAGGGGAAAGACCGATCGCAACTGACAATTCGATCGCCCCAATCACATCTCAAACAACCGAAACCCCCACACCTGTGCTAATTCCTGTGGCTTCGGAAGACTGTATGTGCGATCGGATCGCTTTACCCGATCGCACTTCCATTCCCGGCCCGAATATCCCTGAAAATACCCTCAACGGTACTGACGGTAAAGATACTCTAACCGGCAGCGATATTAATGACATCATCAACGGTTTCAACGGCAGCGACTTGCTAAATGGCTTTCTCGGCAACGACAATATTTACGGCGGCTTTGCTAGCCCAGTTGCTGTTGGCGCGGATGCAGACAGCGACACTATATTTGGCAACGAAAATAACGACTATCTCATCGGCCACGCTGGGAATGACCTTATTTATGCGGGTAAAGATTCTGATGTGGCGATCGCAGGCAAAGATAATGACATAGTTTGGGGCGACAAAGGCAACGATACCCTACTTGGCGATGAAGGTAATGACAGTTTATTTGGCGGCACTTCTGATGCGTCTGACGGTGACTTGACAGGAAAAGATTTGCTTTTTGGCAATAACGGCAACGACGTTTTGTACGGGCAAGAAAGCGAAGATACTCTTGCTGGGGGCGAGGACAATGATACCTTACACGGCGGCAAAGATAACGATCTAATTTGCGGCGATTCTGGCAATGATTTGCTGTTTGGAGATTTGGGAAATGACACCATCTGCGGCGGCGACGGCGAGGATACGATTTTCGGAGATATTGACAATATCGCGAGGGATGCTAGCAGTCAAAAAGATTATTTGTGCGGTGGCAGCGGCACCGATTTAATTTATGGCAATGAAGATGCCGATCTATTGTGCGGCGGTGACGGTAGCGATACTCTGTACGGGGGTGGGGGTGATGATACTTTGATTGGGGGAATGGGCGACGACTTGTTGATGGGAGACTTCGGAAACGATACGCTGCAAGGGGGAAGCGGGCGCGATTACTTTTTCTTGACTGCGGGAGAAGGCGGCGATGCAGTCGCTGATTTTACGCAAGGTGAAGATTTATTAATTTTGACGGGAGGGTTAACGGTCGATCGACTCAGTATAGTTCAAGAAAACACTACAACTTTTATCAAAATTGCCAACACGGATCAAATCTTAGCTAGCCTCAACGGCGTGTCAGCTAATCTCATCACTCAACAGGATTTTACAGTAATTGGGCTATCTGGTTTGTAGATAATATCGAATCCGGTTGTATCATAATGATAACTAATATCATGTCCGATCGATTAACCATTCTAAAATTAATCCCTCCTGCCTTCAGAAGGCAGGCTAGGGCGATCGGGAGGAGTATGGAGTTAAACACAATATTGGTACTAGACTTGGGGTTAAGTAGAAACTAATGGTGCGAAATACGCACCCTACAGTTTCTCGTTTCCAGTTTGTATTTAAACCGGAACCAGAGTCGATTCCAAAGTTGACACTAATTTGAGATTGTACTCATATTCAAAACACGGCTTTTTATAATCCAAACTCCAGAGTTCCAGAGCGCAATTGTCTTCGGAATTGACCGGCTGCAACCGTAAGTGAAACTCTCGAACTTCCGGGCGGTATTCGCATTTAAAATCAGAAATTGCGCCAATCTGCCGCCTGTCTAAAGCCACAGCTAACCGCAGAAAAGGATGCAGCTTACTGACAACCTCCCGGTATTTTTTAGGAAGAACAATAAAGTTTTCGTGCTTCTTTTTAGGAGGATTTTTCCGGTGATAGCGAGCCAAATTGGCAATTACTTCAATCTCTGTTTCAGTGTAGCCCAATAACTCACCATTGCGAATTAAATAGTAAGAATGCTTGTGGTGCGCTGAATGACTGACGTACAAACCGCAGTTGTGCAAAATCGCGGCAGCCCACAGCAACTCGCGTTCTTCGCTTCCCCAGTTGTGTAGAATTCCTTGAGTTTGGTCGAAGAAATTGAGGGCAAATGCTGCGGTTCTTTCGCTTTGTTCTAAATTGACTTGATATTTGTCAGCCATGTGGAGAATGCTGCGCTGGCGGATTGAACCTTGATAGCGCAAGCGGTTTTCAATTAAACCGTGCGCCAGCATCCAGTCAACAATTACGCCTTCTCGTAAAGAGCGATCGCAAACAGTCAGCGATTCAATTCCTAATAATGTCATAGCTTCCTGCAAAATCATAGATCCTGCGAGAATAATTTCCGCCCGCTTGTCCGACATTCCCGGAATTGCCAACCTTTCGGCATAAGAAAGTTTGCGAAAGCGATTGACTAAATCGCGCAAATCTTTTAAACTTAACTGATATCCGGCTAGGGGATTCGGCACTGTTCCCAACTTTTCGCGAGCGTTAATTGCAGCCAGAGTTTCGATGGTTCCAGCAGTGCCAATCAAGCGCAAAGGTTCGCCAGCATTGAATTGAGAGCGCAATTCGTCGATCGGTCTTTCCAGCGAAATCCGAATATAAGCTTGCAAATAAGCAAACTCTTCCCTACTAATCGGGTCAGTTTTAACAAATTGTCCTGTTAAGCGAACAGCACCAATTTTTGTACTGGTGAGACAGCGAGGCTCAGAACTGTCTCCTAAAATCAACTCCGTAGAACCGCCCCCAATATCAATAATCACCTGGGACTGATTGTTAAACTCCATACCCGAAAGAACACCGAGATAAATTCTCCGCGCTTCTTCCTGACCGGAAATTAAACTCACATTCAGGTCTAATTCTTCAGCAACTTGTTTGAGAAAATCCCGCCCGTTAGGAGCTTCCCGAACCGCACTCGTAGCCACAGCGATAATTTGTTCGGTATTAAAAGTTTTAGCAATATCTTGAAAGCGTCGCAGAGTGGCGAGAGCCCTTTGCATAACCTCTGACTTCAAGCACCCTGTCTTAGGCTCGCAATCGCCCAAGCGAACCGTATCTTTTTCTCTAGCAATAATCGTAAACGCGGGCAATTTCGGATCGATCCGCGCCACCACCATGTGAAATGAGTTAGTACCCATATCAATAGCAGCAATAATGCGATTTGACTCCGCAGAAGGAAGTGAATTAACCATTGGAGTATCGGGGTTGACAGATATTTATGATTATTTCACGAATCCAGTTAGGCATTCTATTAAATTAGCAAAAATCAGGAACTGCTGATGGGTCAAGACTTTCACCTGTTTGAAATTTCGGCCCAAGTGCGATCGCCAGCAGAGATAGTAAGTGATTGTGCCTAAAATTTGATAAAATCTAGAGTTAAAAATATCAAATCTAGAATTGAAATGCTTAAAGAGTCCGATCGCCAACCCGAATCCACATTGCTAACCGTCGTGAGGCTTTTGAGATGGGACAAACCAGCAGGAAGGCTGATTTTAATGATTCCAGCCCTCTGGGCCGTTTTTTTAGCAGCAGACGGGAGGCCGCCCTCCGCATTGGTGGGCACGATCGTATTGGGCACCTTAGCCACGAGTGCGGCTGGATGCGTCGTCAACGACTTGTGGGATCGCGATATTGACCCGGAAGTAGAAAGAACGCGATCGCGCCCCCTAGCATCCCGCGCCCTCACCGTGCAAACTGGAATCGGAGTTGCATTAATTTCCTTTGCTTGCGCGGCAATTCTCGCTTTTTATCTCAATCCTTTAAGTTTCTGGCTGTGCGTCGCCGCCGTACCAGTAATTATCTGCTATCCGCTAGCAAAACGATTCTTTCCAGTGCCGCAATTAGTGCTATCAATTGCCTGGGGTTTTGCAGTTTTAATTAGTTGGAGCGCTGCCGTTGGAAAACTAGAATTAGCGACTTGGCTGCTGTGGGGCGCAGTGGTGCTGTGGACGTTAGGATTTGATACAGTTTATGCGATGAGCGATCGGGAAGATGACCTGCGTTTGGGGGTGAATTCCAGCGCGATATTTTTCGGGAACAATGCCGCTAATGCTGTGGGTTTTTTCTTTGTGGGTACAGTGGGTTTATTAGCAGCAATGGGAATTAATCTGCACTTGCACATTGGTTTTTGGATTGCAATTAGTGCGGCGGCAATTTTGTGGGTTTTGCAGTACAGTCAACTCCGAAAAGCGGATATTCCTAAGCCTGTTTACGGTCAAATCTTTCGCCAAAATGTTTGGGTGGGGTTTGTCATATTGGCGGGGATGATTGTTGGGGAGATTTTTTAGCTAGTCTACGTCGGCAATCCCCGTCAAGACTAGCGATCGCTCTTGCATATAACTCTCTAAGCAACTGCAAAATCTGTAAAAGTACCATCTTGTGAATGATGAAAAGCAAGTACGATTTCGCTTGGGAAACCCCTGCTATTAACAGTTAGTTAGCGATTCCTTCTTCTGTCCAGTCTTCTTCAACAGACTTCTTTCCAACCCCCACCCTACTAAACCCGACTTTTTCCAACTGAACGGGGCGACAAAAGTGCCGACTTTTCTATACTGACAAATTTTGGCTTCCGTGACATCATGTAAATAGGTTAAGTTAATCAACTAAAAAAACGGAGTTAATCAATGGGTTTGAGATTTTTTAGTTTTGGTTTACTGGTTCTCTCTGGAGCAATAATTGCCGTAGATGTCGCACCTTCTCTAGCAGCAAGCGCCCAAACAAACAGAGAGTTGTCACAATCGCAGGCACAAGAGCGATCGCAGCAGCTAATTGCCTGTCGTTGCACTCCCTCAAGCTGTAGTTGTAGTAGCCGTCCTAGTCGCCGTCGTAGATAGGATAATTAGCAGCTATCGACTGACTGCGGTTTTTAGATAGTTGAGGATTGGGTATAAAAGAATAGTCTTTTTTCATTCCAATCCTCTGTTTGTATAACTTAATTGGTAGATCGATTCACCAACAAACTTGCTTGCTGCTACTAAGCTTTATTAAGGAGAAATACTCCAAATCCTAACAGAACTATCTGGACTGCCACTAGCAAGAGTCTGCCCATCGGGGCTAAAAGCAACAGAATAAACCCAATTTGAATGTCCGGTCAGAGTTTGCAATAATTCGCCCGTAGGCAGATTCCAAAGTCTAATGGAGTTGTCATAACTGCCACTTGCAAGAGTTTGCCCATCCGGGCTGATAGCAAGACACCAAACCGAGCTCAGATGTCCAGTAAGAGTGCGCTGCAATTCCCCTGTTTTCGGATTCCACAGTTTAATACTATTTTCAGCAGTACCGGTAACTTCGTTCCTGCCGCTACTGCTAACAAGGGTTTGACCGTCAGGACTAAAAGCGACAGACAAAACTTGCGCTGAATGTCCTTTAAGAGTGCGGATTAATTTCCTACTATTCAGACTCCACAACTTAATAGTCAGATCGTCACTGCCGCTAGCAAGGGTTTTGCCATCAGGATTAAAAGCGACCGAAGTAACGTGGTTAGTGTGTCCGTAAAAAGTATAAAGCAGCTCTCCTGTATTAACACGCCACAGTTTGATTGTTTTGTCATGGCTGCCACTAGCAACGGTCAGACCATCAGGGCTAAAAGCAATCGATCTAACATCACTAGAATGACCTTTGAGGGTGCCCAAAAGCATCCCGGTATCTAGATTCCACAACTTAATTGTTGTATCCTTCTCATTTTTCGCATTCTCCTCTAGTTGCGGTCCGGTAGCTAGCAATTTTCCATCCGGACTAATCGCAACCGACCAAAGCTTTGATGAAGCTCTAGATAGTTTTTTAATGACTTTCCCTGTACGCCAATTGTAAAGTTCGATCGGTTCCTCGTAACTACCTCTGACAAGGGTCTGTCCGTCAGGGCTAAAAGCAACTGAGGTGACAGCATCAAATAGTTCCGAACCTCCTTTCAAGGTGTTGATTAGAGAAAGATTTTTTAAAGGTGCAGGAGATGGAGCTTGTAAAGGAACAAATTTAGGTAAAATTAATACAGTGATGCTGGCAAATACTGTTATTCCAATTCCGACTAATGCTTTCTTAGTTGTAGCTAATGACTTCAGCCACTTTCTTTCAGTATTCAGCGGGCTAATTCCCTGTAACTCAGCCGGAGGAACTGCCGACAACCCTTCTGCACCAGGGCATTCAATCTTAGCTATAGCGTGTAAAATTGCTTCGGGATTTTTCGGTCTATTCTTGGGATAGAAAGCCATCAGCTCATCAATTAAATCTGCCAGCAATCCCGAAATTTGTGGTACTTTATCTCGCCAAATCACCTCTTCATATAGCTCGTCTTCAAGGTCAGATGGATTTTTTCCTGTTAAAAGAAAGACAAAAGTGCGTCCCAAGGCGTAGAAATCGGATTGAGGCAGCGCTTTGCCGTTTTTTTGCTCGAACGGGGCGTAGCCTTTGGTATATATCTTTGTGACTCCCCCCTCATTCTCGTCCGCAATTTTTGCAAAGTAAGTGTTTGTGACTATCCGCACTGCTCCAAAGTCGATTAACACCAGTTGACCGTCAGGTTTCAATATGATATTTGCTGGCTTAATATCTCGGTGAAAATAATGCTGCTGATGCAAGTAAGCTAGAATATTTACCAGTTGCTTTAACCAGTTAATTGCTTGTTCTTGGCTGATTGGTTGATAATCTCTCTGCTTTAGCCATTGCTGCAAATTATGACCGTAAATTTTCTCCATTACTAGACAGTAAAGCGTGTTTTCTCCTTCTTGATATAGAAAATATCCGTCTGGTTCTACTTTAGGAATCCCTGGATGATCTAGTCGTATTAAAACATTAGCCTCTCGTTCAAACAGGGATACTGCTATTTGTTTTTCCTGCAAGTTTGAACAATTCTCAAAATGCAGAACTTTGAGAATTTTTGGTGTCCCTCGCTCATCAACAATATCAAAGATTATTCCAAATCCTCCGCGAGTATCCAAATCTAACTCTTGCACAATACGATAGCGATTTTGAAGTATCAATCCAGGCTGAAGCATGGCAAATAAAATATGCTTTATTTCAACTCTTCGGACAGTTTTCGATCGCCAAAAGCGTAGGATTGGGGTTTCAGGGCGATCGAAAACGAGGGCAACGCTAACAAAGCACACTATAGGCTTTCGGGAAAATCAAGGATTTCTGACTGCGACCTAAAAATTGTTGTTTGTTACATACAATAATGATTAATAACATATTTCCTAATTACAGGCTGTAGCCTAAACGAGTCTTGACCGATTTCGGTTTCGATCAGCGATCTCCAACTCAATGACTCCAAAATATTCATTAATGTTGAGCTAGATATATCCGACGAAATCTCCGCTCGCAATTGATTAAAGTCAACAGACTTGTTAAGGATAGCTAATTGACACATGATTTTTATTTCTAAATCAGTTACGCGTTCAAACATCTGGGATAAAACTACCTCTATTTGACCTCCTATAAAGACAGTACCTGTTTTAAGAAATTCAGAAGTTTTACCAGCAAATAAAGTAATAATTGTTGCAGAAATTATCCATATTGCTAACGGATTTCCTTCGTACCTTTCAATAAAATCATTCCATTCTTTTTCTTTTACTAACCCTCGTTCGAGAAGAATTTGCTGTGCGGCTTCATTTTTCAAGCCACTCACTTTATAAGAGCGAACAAGACGAGTTCGATGTTCTAATAATGAAATTTCTAGAGATTTTTCTGAACTTGTCAACAACAAGCAGCTTTTATGGCTCAATTCACCTACTTTTTTGAAAAATCTACCGTAATCCTGATATCCGTCTCGATATCTGCCAGCCAACAAACCTGTTTCCATAATTGTCTCGACTCCATCAATTATTACCAAACATCGATGCGCGTTTAAACACTCGATCGCTCGCGAGATGGCATCAGAGGGTGTTTCTGGTAAATTTGTTTCCTCTTGGCTACAGATAAATCGGACGATCTCTTTAAGGAAGGTATGTATGGGTGGAGTGCGATCGAGACTTCGCCAGATAATGAAATCAAAATCATTTTGAATTTTTTGTGCCAGTTTGACAGACAGAGACGTTTTGCCAATTCCCCCCATGCCCAAGAGTGCCACCAGCCGGCAGCGGTCTGTTACAATCCACTGCTTCAGTGCGGTCAATTCTTCTGTACGTCCGTAAAAAACAGAGACATCAGGGGCTTCCCCCCAATCTTGTTGAGAACGGGAGATCGCTGCTTCTGGCAATTTTTCGGGCAGTTGGAGAGTTGGTGAGGAGCGATCGTATTCCTCTAGTACATTCTTAAAGCTTTTTTTTCTGACCGGTTTCCCCAGTGCCGATGACAGCAGCGGCCACAATTTGGAACCTAACTCCTTAACATAACTCGGATGGCAGTTACAATCCTCGGCAATTTGGTCGTAAGTCTTATCTTCTAATGCCTTACGAAATATCTTTTTTTGCAGATCGGTTGGGGATTTCCCCGTCTGAGCACGAAAAGATGCCTCTGCACGTTCTAACGCAGTGTCAACGTTCATATTCGGGAGTTATGCAAAAATTATTCTTTAGTATAACCCATTTTCCGATCGCCCTACTTTTTCCAACTCTTGCCGACCAACTCAGCCAAAAGCGACTTTAATCGACAAAATTGAGCTGTGAAACAACCCACTTTACAAGACTGAAAAATTATTGGTTTTGAAACAAGATGGTAAATGTCAAGTCAATCGATGAAAACAGGAGTAACGATTATGCCTTTACCGACAACCGACCAACAGTGGGATTTACAAAGTGGAGATGGCTGGCAATTTGACGATAATTCCAGTACAGGCGGTAAGCTTACCAATATCAAAGAAGCCTCACCAGAGGTGAAACAACTCTCTAGAGAGTTGTCTCAAAAATTGGTTGGATTCTCCGCCACAATGACTGGTGGTTATGCCTATATTAATCGGGATGTGTTGATGAAGATTACCAAACCAATACTCATAGGAATCGCCGGATTTGTTTCTATCGGTGTCGCTGCTTTACCCATAAGTGCTGCACTGCTCAACGAGACAGCAGCAACCAACAAAATCCAGAAGCAAAGCAGCCCGCCACAGCTACTGGCTCAGGGAAATTCTTGTATTAACGGTGCTACAGTTTCACCAGCCTTCACTGCCAAAACATCTTCTGGCCCAGTCAACATTCGTTCCGGGCCTTCTTTAAGCGCATCCGTTGTGGGAACATTGCCCGGAAATCAAACTTTTCGCTTTGACGGGTGGGCTCACGGCGATACTGTCATGGATGCAGGATTTAACCCTCCGCGACCCGATGCGCGGTGGTATAAATTGGAAGGTCAAAATCGTTGGGTTGCCAGTGCCGTAGTCGTTGGCAATGCACCTAACTCTACCCCAACCTGCACACCTTCTGGCGGCGGCTATTTTAACACTTTAGCCTCTTGGAATGACTCGCAGTGGGAGAATGCTATCAACAGTGCTAGCGCCCTCAACTCCATCAACAATAATCCCAATTCAGACCTCGGACGCATCTACAGAGATTTATCCAATGATTTATTTGGTCGGTATTTTCCACTAACAGGAGCCTACATTTCTGATGACTATTTCAGAGCAACAGGCGGTCGTTTTGGCTTTCACGGAGGCATAGATATCGGTACCCCAGTAGGTATTGAAGTTAAATCTATGGTAGACGGAACTGTTGTCATTGCCCAGCGCAATCCTAATGGCAGCACAAACCAAGATGGCATTCTCACCATCAAAGCTGCCAACGGTACTAACTACATCTATATGCACTTGAGTGAAATTAGAGTCACTCAGAATCAGCAGGTAAGGAAAGGCACAGTAGTTGGAAAAACTGGGGCTATGGGAGGAGGCAGGGCCAACGCCTTTCCTCCGCATTTGCATTATGAAGTTGCTCGTCCCAACTTTCCGTGGGGTTCTTTACAAAACCCTCGTGCAACGACTAAAGTTCAGTTTCGCGAGCGCACTTTCAACCCCCTGAAAAATTACTGGGAATTAAGGCGTCGCTAAAAACTAAAACAGCATGAAAAATTTCATTAAGTTAATTTCTTTCAGGCTGTTTTAGGCATCGCACTTCAACAATCAACCACAAATAACTCTATGGTCAAAACCTTGTATCAGCTTGCTGCCCTATCTGTAGCCCTTATCCAATTTACCGCTGAAATTGCCCTCAGCAATCCACAGCAGCCCGTCAATTCCCAATACCCAATCGTATCCCAACCCGATGCCGCACCGCCAATTTGCTATATGCAAACAACAGGCGGCATAACTTTGGATCTGAGCAATATTTGCAAAAAAGCAACTCGAAAACCAGCCGTTAATTCTGAAAATAGCCCTCCCCAATTAGAGCAGCAAACACCTCAGAATCCAACGCTTGGTGAATCCCCATTAGGACTGATGTCATATCCGCGTTAAAAATTTCCTTTTTTTAGTATCTAACCACACATTCACGATCGCATCAGCTCGATTTTTGACAAAAGCGAACGATCGCATATTTCCGAATCACAGGCTGCAACCTCAAAAAATCCTGACCAACTTCTATTTTAATCAACCATCGCCCTTCTTGCATCCGCGTTAATCAGCGTCCATCTGCGGTCAAAAAAGAGCGATCGTCCTTTCTAACAATTCAGAAGGGCGATCGCCCGTTTTATGCTCAATCATGACGATCGCCCCGATCCCATTTGCTATAATCTCAAGTAGTATCTCATTTACCAACAGCCATCGATATGACCGATGAAGAACTCAAGCAACTAATAGAAAGCAACGCTAGGGCAACTCAAGCTATGTTAGATAACATGGCAGAAGCAAGACTCGAAAGACAGGAGCTTCGAGACGGAATGGTACAATTGCAAAATGCTGTCGTGCAATTGATTAACGTTCAGTCAGGAATTGCTAACTTACTTACTTCTCTAGATGAAGATCGTCCAACTGTTCTGAGAAAGCTAACCACAATTGAAAACAAGCTCGATCGACTTCTAGGACAAGAAAATGCTCAGTAAGTAAAAGAGCGAGATTCGTGAGTCAAGAAGATCGATCGCCCTTCCTGCATCCGCGTTAATCTGCGTCCATCTGCGGTCAAAAAAGAGCGATCGCCCTTTCTAATAATCCAGAAGGGCGATCGATCATCATACAATAATCCCGCTGCTATCTTGTATATCTTTTAGTGAAAAGGCATAAAACATGGGATAATCAATATATTTTATATCCGCTCAATTTATGACCGGAATCAACCGCGAACTAAGCATCGACACCAAACACGTTGCTAAACATCTACCCGACACTTTTGAAATGCAAAAGCTACTCAAACAAGAAGGTAGCGTTCATGTCTTTAACGATCGAGCTACAATGGAAATGGTAGCTCAAGCTATTATTGCTAATGGAGAGTTTATAGGCGTAATTCGCGGTCACGAGCGTTAATGGTCTCTATTTTCCTCACCCCATTGGCTACAGACTTGACAGCAACAATAGTAGAATACCACTTAAGTATGGAGAAATTAAAATCAAAGGAGATAAATACCCTGTCATCCCCAGAACTAGACCTAGCCAATAACTGGGAATTCACAGAATTATGGGTAGATCCGACAGCCTCACCACCTTACGTCCTAATTTTACTCGGTGACAGTTCAGGTAATAGCTGTGTCTACGATCCTGCTCAAAATTATCAGATTGTATTTTCTAGTTCAGATTATCAAGAAGCTAAACTCTGGCTGTTAGAAGATGAATACGAACGAGTAGAACGTCGGTTACAATTGGAAGCAGCATGACCCCTATTTTTCAGAAAAGGGGGAAGAGCGATCGCCCTTTCTCGGCCAGATTCAGAAAGGAGCTCGCCCATCATTCATCAAAAGATCGATCGCCCTTCTGACATCCGCGTTAATCTGCGTCCATCTGCGGTTAAAAAAGATCGATCGCCCTTTCTAATAATTCAGAAGGGCGATCGATCTTCAACTTCCCACCTCAAGAGTAAAGATTTACTCATTCTCATCAACATTATCCAAGATATCTTCGATGTCCCGTGCCCCGTGAATCACGCGCAAAATTTCTACCTCTGAGTCTATGAGACGGTAGAAAATCAGATATCTTCTAAAACCTTTAATAGCTTATTGTCGCACATCGATTAAATTAGGATGAGAAAATTGACAGCGTTTTCCCATTTTCGGCATTTGGGCCAATTGTTTAAACGTTTCTTCGGCCGCGACAAGAAAGCGATCGGAAGCATCCATATTATCTTCCGCCATGTAAGTGGCTAATTCAATCAAGTCACGGATAACTTGCGGACGTTTTTGGATCGAGGTAATTTTTATTCCTGCAACCCCTGATTCTGGGAAATACGCGATCGCACAGCTTGACGAATCTCCATCCAATCTTCCTCTGTCATCGCGGTAGGATTTCCCGATTCCAAACCCTCTAATAACATCGCTTCCAAACGTTCTGAAGCTTTGCGTTTTTGGTCTTGGCGAATTAACTCACGGAAATACTCGCTAGCTGTACTGTAACCACCTTGAGCTACCTGTGCTTCTACATAAGTTCGCATTGAGTCAGGTAGAGAAATATTCATGCTTGTCACGGGTATTACTTACCTCATTTAACTCGTTATCTTATTATGGCAGATTTTGCCATTTTTTATCAAGCCTCACACAACCTGTAAGTTTTTAAGAAGAAATTGGGAAGATCGATCGCCCTTCTTGCATCCGCGTTAATCTGCGTCCATCTGCGGTTAAAAAAGAGCGATCTCCCTTTCTATCCCAGATTCAGAAGGGAACTCGCTCAACTATTACCTATAATTCCAATCAATCCCTCTTTCAAAGACTGGATATCTACATCTTGAAGCCTTCCCAGTTTTTTGAGGATTAGTTGTTTCTCAATTGTCGTAATAACTGGCTTAATCATAGAAGCTTTTAAAAGCCCAGCCGATCGCCAATCTGTGATGATTATATCACCGAGTTTCGGACTACTGCTAACTTGACTCGTTATACCCATCAAAATGCGATCGGGATATTCTGCATTATAAACGTCAGAACTAATCACAACTGCTGGACGTTTTTTATCGGTAGTTCGATCTGTAAAAGGAAACGGAACTAAAACTACATCACCAAAATTATAACTCGTCATACTCCGCGTCCTCTGGGTTATCCCAAATTTTAGCAAAAGCTGCTTCTGAGAGTTGAGTTGCAGTATAAATGAGAAGACGATCTTCACTTCGCGTTAAAAGGAAATCGATAAAATCTTCTAATACCGTAATTTTATCTGGCGGTAAACTGCGGATTTTTTCCATCAGCTTTGTTTCAGGGTTTTGGGTCACACTCATGTTATATCTCACTTTCTTATTGACGAAATAGCACTCAGAGTAAGTGCTACAAATAAATATAACATGGGGAGGGCGGGTTTTGCAGCAGCAGTAAACTCACTCCTATTATAGACTGTAGCTCAACCTTCTCCTACTATTTATGAGTGGAGATTATTGTTGTTTGGCGATGACCTACTTGTTCACCCAAAACTATGAAAAAAATCATCATCGGCATCATGGGCCCCGGCGATAGTGCCACAGCAACCGACTTAGAAAACGCCTATCAACTCGGACAACTCATCGCCGAAGCAGGATGGATATTGCTAACTGGCGGTAGAAATGTCGGCGTCATGGATGCCGCCAACAAAGGAGCAAAATCAGCTAACGGTTTAACAGTCGGCATCCTTCCGGGGAATGACACTCGCGGCATTTCTGAAGCTGTAGATATTGCCATTCTCACCGATATGGGAAACGCCCGAAATAACATTAACATTCTTTCTTCAGACGTAATAATTGCCTGCGGTATGGGAACCGGCACTGCTTCGGAAATTGCCCTCGCTCTCAAAGCTAACAAACAAGTTATATTGTTAAATCACAGCGCCGAAAGTCAAGTTTTTTTTAAAGGTTTAGCACAATTTAACATCTTTGTGGTAAACAATGCTGTAGAGGCTATGAATCAAGCTCGCGAAATCCTAGCAAATCCAAGATGAAATCCAAGATGAGACTAAGCAAATTCAACTTTTGTGCGATCGGCATTTTCCTGACTTTGGGGATTTTCGTCAGTACCAAAGCAGACGGAGGAATTGCACAGTTCAGTTTCAGCAACAAATCCACTCCTAAATTAGCACAAACCCTCCCTCCTCCTCCCCCTTTCGCACCGCCTGTTACCGAACAAGAAGCGCCACCTATTCGCAGCGAATCCGTGCCGGATCAAATAGCTTTAGCAACTCATTTGCAGACCATCAAAGCTAGAATGTACGGTGCTTACTGGTGTCCTCACTGTCACACGCAACAAGAACTTTTCGGCAAAGAAGCATTTACCGCAATTAATTACATTGAGTGCGATCCCAGAGGCAAAGATGCTCAACCAGACTTGTGCAAAGCTGCCAATATTAAAGCTTATCCCACTTGGGAAATTCGGGGGAAATATTACACGGGCCGGCAATCTTTGGAAAAACTTGCTATTTTATCCGGTTATAAAGGCAGCGGCAATTTTGGGCCACCAGTTCCCTCTCCTTAAAAAGATATTATAACTGGCAAGGCAAACATTCTCAGTTACAGCACCGAAATTCACCTAATGGGACTTAGACATTTTAAGGCCCCTCTAGGGGCTTAAAACCTCTGGTTTGCACTAGCAAAGGAAAGAGGTCGATGACTTAACAATGGCTGAAACCCCTCTAAATACTAGATTTATGCCTATTCCGTCTGAAAGTCTCGATCCAATCCATGTAGGTTTGAAGCCTTTTTTGCCTCAATTTTTGTCTAAGTCCCTCTAAATCAAATGACTTCTGATTTTCGTCGTTTTAGATCGATCGCAAATCAATCAATCGATCTCAAAAACAAACACTTATCTGTAACTTCCAATTTACATAAAGTAGTCAAGATAACAGCTTCATGATTGACCTGTAACAGTAACTTCTGATTGGTTATGCTGCCTTGTCTGCGCTCGTATCTATAATAAGTAGGATGCGATCGCTAATCCGATCGAACAGCATGACAAAACGTTGCGATGAGTCATTGCAAATTTTAATTATTTAGCATAAGATTTAGTAGGTTGAAATCAACCGTAAAATATCAACTCCTTTTTTTTAGGCTAACTTAAAAAAATGCTGGAGTTGGGTTCACTATAAAATCATCAAAAACTTGAGCTTCTACTACCCAGATCGTCTTTTTGAATAGCATAGGAATTTTTAAATGAAACCGAATTTAGTTAGGGTAGCTTTAAGTGCGATCGCCCTCCTAGGGCTGTCCAGTTGCAGTACGACGACCAGCATTGCCACGACAACAGCGCCCACGACTGCGGCGACGCAAACCCAAACCTCGATTAAAGTTGGGGCGTCAAGCAGCACGTTGGGTCTGATGAAGGTGTTGCAAACGAACTACGAAGCTACCGCAAAAAACGTCAAAATTACCAATCTAGAACCAGGGCAGTCCGAAAATATAATTGATGGAGTTAAACAGACATTAGTCGATTTAGGTGCAATATCAAGAACATTAAAGCCCGAAGAAAATGATGACACTTTAGAGTCTCGCGATGTTGCCCACGATGCCCTTTTAGTGGCCACTCATTCGAGCGTCACAGGGGTGAAAAACCTCACTACTGAAGACCTCAAAGGCATTTATAGCGGCAGCATCACCAATTGGAAGGAACTCGGAGGAACCGATGCTAAAATTGTGCTGCTCGATCGCCCAGAAGATGAATCTGCCAAGCGGCTATTGCGGGAATATTACCTAGGAACAGACTTAAAAAATTCATTAGAAGCAGTAGTATTTCGGAAAGAAGGGGAATTGATCGAGGCAATTCAAAGCACTCCTTACAGCATCGGTAGCTTTTCCCTGGCTCACGCCATTTCCAATAAACTACCTGTCAACCGCCTCAGCCTCAACGGGGTTGAACCAACACCAGAAAATGTCAAAGCGGGCAAGTATCCGATGGTTCGGACAATTTCAATTCTCTGGCACAAAAAACCTTCAGATGCTACCCAAGCGCTACTTCAATACATCTCTAGTCCGCTAGGAATCAACGCAATGGAGCAGTCTGGCTTTATTTCCGTGACCCAATCCACCAAGAATTAAGAGCTGTGGCCATCCAATCGAGATACCGGCGGTTACCCGTTTCCGTCAAGTTGTTATCGCCTCTGTTGTTGGCATTTTTGAGTCTATGGACTGTCGGAACCTTGGGTTTTGGTTATTTTGCTAGAAACAACTTAGAACAGATGGCACGAAATGAGATGGTGGATCTGGCTAGTATGCTGCGGGAAACTCTCAAGCAAAGGCAAGAATCACTCAGTGTGAAAACCCGTTCCGCGAGTGAGGACAATGATGTCATCAGAGCAGTAGCTGAGGGCGATCGCGCTTTATTACTGCGAACTGTATTACCAATCCAAGCTGGTTTAAAAGTGGATTCGATCAGAATAGTTGACACTGATGGTCAAGTCTTAGTTTCTTCACAGTTGGGAGCAATAAGGCAGGCGAAATTGCAGGATGCCTCTGTCAACCGTGCCGCCCGCATTGGACTAGAGTTATCAGGCATTCTCCGAGCAGAAAACGGGGCTCCTGCTTCGATGATTGCCTCCATCTCGATCAAATCATTCAAAAAAGTGCTAGGTGGCTTGGTTGCGGGAGTAGCCATCGACGACACAGCGCTAAAGTCAATTCGAGGCGACACATCCATAGATTTGGTGGCTTTTGAGGGCGAGAGGGTGACGGCAACTACTTTGCCGCTTCTGCGCGATCGACCTTGGCAATTTCGACAGCCAGACGGATTGCCCACCAAAATCAGGATTGCAGGTGAAGAATACCTGATCGCAACAATCGAATTACAAAGTTTTGATGGGGCAACTCTCAAAATTGCTCTACTCAAGTCTGCTAAGGAAATAGATCGAGCAGAACAGCATTTATGGTTTGTGGTGGGCGGCTTTGGGCTATTGGGAAGTGTCCTGATCGCAGTTGTGACGATCGGAGGTTTGCGTCTCACCCAAGCTCTGAGCCATCGCATTCAAAGACTGACTAAGGCAACCCAGGAATTGGCCAAAGGCGATTTAGCGATTGATATTCGGGTTGACAGTCAGGATGAAGTGGGGCTTTTAGCTCAGGGATTTAAAAGTATGGCAGAGCAACTTATGGCTCGCGATCGGCAACTGAACCAACAGTTGCAACAACTAGAGAGTACCCTTGAAGAACTGCACCGCACCCAGAGTCAGATGGTGCATCACGAAAAAATGTCGGCACTGGGGCAAATGGTGGCAGGGATAGCGCACGAAATCAACAACCCGGTCAGCTTTATCTACGGCAACCTGTCTCATCTCAACGATCACATCCATGACTTACTGCGATTACTAGATGCCTATCAAAAGCACTATCCCAACCCGTCCCCATCACTTCAATATGACCTAGACGATGTGGATTTAAACTTCCTAACAGAGGATCTCACTAAGATTCTTAAGTCGATGAAAATCGGCACCAGTCGCATTCGGGACATTGTGGTTTCGTTGCGTAGCTTTTCTCGTCTGGATCACTCGGAATTCAAGGCTGTCGATATCCATGAAGGCATTGATAACACCTTGATGATTTTAGAACATCGCCTTCAAGCCAAGCCCGAACGCCCAACTATTGAAGTAGTAAGAGAATATGGCGAGTTACCGTTGGTAGAATGCTATGCAGGTCAACTTAATCAGGTGTTTATGAACTTGCTATCAAATGCGATCGATGCTTTGGAAGATAGCAATGAAGGACGTAGTTTTCAGGAGATTGCTGACCAACCGAATCGGATTTGGATTAAGACTACCAAAACAGAACAAGAGTGGGTGCAGATTGCGATCGCCGATAACGGTACTGGCATTCCAGAGAAAGCGCGATCGCGCCTATTCGATCCCTTCTTCACTACTAAACCCGTAGGCAAGGGGACAGGATTAGGCTTATCCATTAGCTATCAGGTGGTGAAGGAAAAGCATGGAGGAAAGCTCTGGTGTGATTCCACCCTGGGGGAAGGCACGAAGTTTGTGATTGAGATTCCCATAGAGGTCGGACTCAGCCAATAAATAGTTGAGAATCGATTTGCAGTTTTTCGACTCACTGTCAACCGTCAATTGTCAACTGTCTTCTGACTAAAATACTCTGCTACAATTTTCAAAATCCGCGAGGCTGCCAAACCGTCACCAAAGGGATTAATTGCCATTGCCATTGCGTTGTATGCTTCGGAATTGCTGAGCAATTCTGCAGCTGCTGCTGTAATTATATCAGAATTAGTACCAACCAGTTTAGCCGTACCCCCAGAAATTGCTTCTGGTCTTTCTGTGGTTTCTCGTAAGACTAAAACTGGCTTGCCCAAACTAGGTGCTTCTTCTTGCAAGCCGCCGGAATCTGTGAGGATTAAATGACATCTCTGAATCGCTCCTACTAATTCAGCGTAATCCAATGGTTCTGTTAAAAAAACTCTCGGATGGTCGCCCAAAAGAGCTTGCAAAGGTTCTCTGACTGTGGGATTTCGGTGTAGAGGTAACAGCAAGGCTGTATCGGGAAACTTATCTAAGAGTTGGAGAAATGCGCGAGCAATTCCTTGTAAGGGTTCTCCCCAATTTTCGCGGCGGTGAACTGTGGCTAAGATAGTGCGATATTTGCTCCACTCTAAGTTAGGAATGTTGCATTTTGGTTCGCGTTTGGCGACAGAAAGCAAAGCATCGATTACTGTGTTGCCTGTACGGTGAATTTCTCCCAAAACGCCCGATCGCCCTAAATTCTCCGCAGCCAGCTCTGTCGGGGCAAAATGCAGCCTTGTGAGCTGAGAAATTAACCGTCGGTTAGCCTCTTCGGGGTAAGGATTGAACACGTCGTCTGTCCGCAATCCGGCTTCTACGTGACCTACGGGTATTTTCTGGTAAAATGCAGCCAAAGCAGCGGCAAACGCTGTCGTTGTATCGCCTTGAACTAAGACGATGTGGGGCTGCAATTCTTTAAACAATTCTTCCAAACCCTGCAAACTCCGAGAAGTAATATCCGTCAAGGTTTGCTGGTGCTGCATAATGGCTAAATCCCGATCGGCTTTTAGATCGAACATTCGCATTACTTGCTCGACCATTTCTCGGTGCTGACCGGTTAATATTACTTGGGTGTCAAAGGTTGGCGAACTTTTGAACAGTTGAATTACTGGGGCTAGTTTAATCGCTTCCGGGCGTGTTCCTAAGACGATGCAAACGCGGTGTGTGGCTTCGGGCATGGTAAAATTGGGTAGTTGAGATTTGCGAGGCTCTTAAAGGCTGAAGATTTTAGAGCTGGTTTGAATCGTTGGTTAACAAGATTTATTTTTTTATGAACCGCAGAGGGCGCAGAGGGCGCAGAGGAGAGAAGAGAGATAGAAAGTGGTTTGACGTTGGGTGGGGGCGGGTTTTTGAGATTGTGAGTTTTCGCCAATTTTTGTCGGTGAAACCCGCCCATACAAATTGATTGACATTAGTACATTCTTATTTTTTAATTTGTCATGCCCTATCGGTACATTTTATTTTACAAACCCTACGATGTTTTAACTCAATTTACTGACAATTCAGGGGAAGTTAAACGCAGAACCCTGAAAGATTATATTCCGATTCCTGACATTTATGCAGTAGGAAGGCTCGATCGCGATAGTGAAGGTTTGTTGCTGCTAACCGATGACGGACAAATGCAGCACCGCCTCAGTGACCCGAAATTCGCTCATCCACGCACTTACTGGGTGCAAGTTGAACGAATTCCCGATGCAAGTGCGATCGCTGCTTTGCAGACAGGTGTCACAATTCAAGATTATCGGACTCGATCGGCAAAAGTGCAATTATTGTTAGAAGAACCGGCTTTGCCGCCCCGCGAACCGCCGATTCGATTTCGCAAAAACGTGCCGACAGCTTGGCTGGAAATGACTCTCACAGAAGGCCGCAACCGCCAAGTCCGCCGGATGACCGCAGCAGTAGGGTTTCCGACGCTGCGGCTGGTTAGGTGCGCGATCGGGCATTTGCGTCTGGAAGGTCTAAAACCCGGTGAATGGCGCGAATTAACTCAAGCCGATTTTAGATTTTAGATTTTAGATTTTAGATTGGGGAATTACAGTCAACCGCCTTGACATTTAGGACATTCTTGATATCTGAAACTATGACTGCGACTGCATTTCCCTTCTTCCTTCTTCCGACTTCCATCGGACTGAAATCTGTTACATCCGTTATATCCGTTACATCCGTTACAGAATCCGTTGCCGAACTTCCTTCTGCTTACTTTCGAGGGGGCAAAATAAAACTCTCGTTTCCATCCCGATCTTTTTGCACCTGAGCTCCCAACTTGACAAGAGCTTGTCTCGCCCTTTGACGCACCAACTTATCAGTTGTTTGAGCATAAACCGTGCTCCAAGCAGTAAACCGCACCGGCACGCTATCGGGATCTCGGCGCAAAAACTCAGCAGTTGCTCGAAACCTCGGCGCCAATGAAGCTCCTTCTGGGGTTCCTTCCACCCAATCAGCGGCCATTTCGTGGGAGCGAATTGACTCGGGAATATCCCCCAACAGCAGCAACTCATCAATACCTTTCGTTCGCCACACTATCCACGATTGGGAATGAAGTTGGGGCGAAAGGGCAAGGGCCCTAGTACCGCGCTCTATAAAGTTAACAGCAGTTTCAGGGTTTCCTTGATAAAAAGAAATAGCTGTGGAGAGAAACAGGTAGATGTCAGCCCACCGCGGGTCGCGCTGCGTAACTATGTCAAAATAATCTTGGCTCAGATTGTAGCCCGTCACATCTCGCGCTTCGTCGTCGCCAAAATACTGCAAAAATTTGAGAAATGTCCAATCTGCAATTAAATTATCAAATCCAAAACTAGGGATAGTTTTGAGCATTCTCAGCCGCAGGGCTTCTTGCTGCGCTTCTTGCTGTGCGGCTCGCTTGAAACTGGCAGCGGATATTCCAGAGGGCGGGTTTTGCCCCTGAACGCCAACTGGGGACATTCCGCCTAACTGCCCGCTAGACTGCATGGCGACGACCCCCGCCAGCGCTGCTAGACCAATAACTCCATTAAGGAGCAGGCTCAACCACTTACGCGAAAATTGTTCGATTTTAGCTTCCACGGCACTTTATAAATCCAAGTTTTAAATTAAGTTTATTGAAAGAGAGTAATAATTGGTTGGCGATCGACTATGAATCTCGTTAGACTGTCCAAAGGGATGGTGGAGCCTCCACACAATAGTTTAAGTAGTAGTGTGAGATTTTTTAGCAATATAAAATCTCAAATCAAAAATCTAAAATCGAATTGAGCCAAATTCAATGAATCAAGCCCGCAAACGCTTTTCTAAGTTACAGGCAGCCCTGTTCAGTGGGGCGATGGCAACAACCGCTTCGATATCTTTACTCGTTCCCGGCCTGAGCCAATCAGTCCGCGCCGAACTTCAAGATAGCCCCAAAGCTGTCTTAGATGAAGCTTGGCAAATTGTGAACCGAGACTATGTTGATGGCAGCTTTAACAAGATTGACTGGCAAGTAACCCGCCAAGAACTGCTGAGCAAAAATTATACCTCTCGCGAAGCTGCCTACACGGCCCTCCGCAAAGCCCTAGAGAAATTAAACGACCCCTACACCCGCTTCATGGACCCGAAGCAGTACGAAGCGCTGACGAATCAAACCTCTGGGGAACTGACAGGGGTGGGGATGAGGCTGGAAGAAGACGAGAAAACGAAAGCGATTAGGGTAGTCGAGCCGATGGAAAATTCCCCGGCCCTGAAGGCAGGGATTCTAGCGGGCGATACGATTTTGGTGATTGACGGCAAAACTACCAAAGGCATGACTGTCTCGGATGCGGCTCAGATAATTCGGGGCGATGAAGGCACGAAAGTCACGCTGCGGATTGCTCGTGAGGGCAAAAGTGAATTTGACATCACTCTGACTAGGGCGAGAATTGAGGTAGCAGCGGTTCGCTACAGCCTCAAGAATGAAGGCGGTCAGAATGTCGGTTACATCCGTTTACAAGAGTTTAGCTCCCACGCGGGCGAACAAATGCAGGCGGCGATTAAAAAGCTCACGGCTCAGAAAGCTGACGCTTTTGTGTTGGATTTGCGGGGGAATCCCGGCGGGTTGCTGCGAGTGAGTATTGATATCGCTCGGATGTGGATGGATACAGGGGCGATCGTCCGCACAGTCGATCGCACGGGCGATTCTCAGGAAATGAAGGCAAATCGCACTGCGCTCACTGACAAGCCTTTGGTGGTGCTAGTGGACGACAACTCAGCCAGCGCCAGCGAGATTTTGGCCGGTGCTCTGAAGGATAACAAGCGCGCAACTGTGATGGGCGGCCAAACTTTTGGCAAAGCTTTGGTGCAGTCGGTGCATTCTTTGGCTGACGGTTCGGGATTGGCGGTGACGATCGCTCACTACTATACTCCCAACGGTACGGATATCAGCCAGAAGGGGGTTACTCCTGATGTTAAGGTGGAAATCACCGACGAACAAAAGCTGAAATTAGCTAACAAACCGATGTTGGTTGGGACTAAGGATGATCCTTGCTACGCGCAGGCGATCGCACTTTTGAAAACTACTGCTTCCTCGGCGCGTCCCGTGGCCGCTAATGAGGTTCTTGTTCCTAAAAAGTAAGTAGTTGAAATTAGCACTTATTAACAATTAGCTTTAAGATGAAACCCGCGCCGGCGGGTTTTATTTTTGTAGTTTTATTTAGCTTCAGATTGCTAGAAAATGGTTTGTAATAACAGCCAACTATTTAATCCTACTATAATACTAGCCACTAACCAAGCTACCGCCGTTCCGTTGGATAACTTGACCACTGTTAGATAAGCAGTGATCGCAGCCCCTATCGAGGCAATTCCTGCCGTGATGGGACGAGAATAGCGGTGAATCCAGGGCTGAGAACTTTGACGACGCATAGTATTTTTGACCTCAAAATGTATGTTTCAATTGTGGCGTAAGGTGGGCAATGCCCGCCCTGCGAAAACTCTATTTCAAAACTCTAGTCGCATTAAAAATAGCTGCTAAAGCCACCCCAACATCAGCAAAAACTGCCTCCCACATTGTAGCTAACCCAAAAGCACCCAAAGCAATAAATATGCCTTTGACTGACATGGCAAAAATGATATTTTGCCAGACAATATTGTGAGTTTTTCGGGCAATTTGGATGGCTTCAGCCACCTTTGACGGTGCATCTGCCATAATTACAACATCGGCAGTTTCGATCGCCGCATCGGAGCCCAAACCCCCCATCGCTATGCCCACATCAGCCCTAGCAAGCACTGGTGCATCATTAATTCCGTCTCCAACAAAGACAATTTTCTCGCCTTTTTTAGATTGACCGATCAGTTTTTCGATCGCCTCTACTTTTCCTTCGGGTAATAACTCGGCTAAGTAGGAATCTAAACCGAGCTTTCTCGCAACACTATCGGCTACAGCTTGATTATCTCCTGTGAGCATCACGATTCGCTCAACACCCAGTTTCTTGAGGTCGCGAATAGCCTGTACAGCGTCTTCCTTAAGCTCGTCAGCAATCAAAATATACCCAGCGTAGCGGTTGTCTACCGCTAAATGTACTACTGTACCTTCAGCATTGCAGAGATCGTGAGCAATATTTTCTCGGTGCAGCAAACGGTCATTTCCCGCCAGCACAATTTGATTATTTACTTTTGCTCGGATGCCGTGTCCCGCGATTTCTTCGTAATCTTTCACATCCAATGAATCTATCTTTCCGCCGTAAGCTTCCAGAATAGATTTCGCGACTGGGTGATTTGATTGAGATTCTACTTTAGCAGCTATTGCCATCAACTCTGTTTGGGAAAAACCATTTGTAGGCACAATTTGTGCTACTTTAAAAACTCCTTTTGTCAAAGTTCCTGTTTTGTCCAAAACAACTGTCTTGACTGCTGTCAGGGTATCTAAAAAAGTCGAGCCTTTAACCAAAATACCGCGTTTGGCTGCACCACCAATTCCCCCAAAGTATCCCAAAGGAATGCTAATAACCAATCCGCAAGGGCAGGAAATAACTAACAAGACTAGGGCGCGGTAAACCCATAAAAATCTGTCTGCATTAGTTGCTCCTGAAATGAACAAAGGCGGAATTAAAGCCACTGCTAGCGATGCAAATACTACAAAAGGCGTGTAGTAACTGGCAAATTTGGTGATAAATTTTTCAGTTTCAGCTTTTTTGCTTCTGGCATTTTCTACTAATTCCAGAATTCTGGAGATTGAAGATTCACCGAATAGTTTGGTAACTTTGACGGTGAGAACTCCTGTCTGGTTAATTGTTCCTGCTAAAACTGTTTCTCCAACTTTCACGGTTCGAGGTACTGATTCTCCAGTTAGTGCAGATGTGTCAATCTGAGAATTGCCGTCTATAATTTCACCGTCTAAGGGAATCTTTTCTCCCGGTTTGACAAGGATGATATCGCCGACAGCTACTGTTTCTGGTGCAACTTTTTTGATTTCACCCTTTGCTTTGAGGTTGGCGCTGTCTGGGCGAATTTCTAAAAGCGATCGGATCGATTGACGCGATCGCCCTACGGCAAATTCTTGAAAAAGTTCTCCGATTTTGAAAAACAACATCACCCCGACTGCTTCAGGGAGTTTGTGAATAGCGACAGCGCCGAGTGTTGCTACAGTCATTAAGAAATTTTCATCAAAAAATCGACCTCGCAGAATGTTGCGGCCGGCAATAGTTAAAACATTCCATCCGCTTAAAAGATAGGCTGGGATGAAAACCAGATATTCACCTATAGAATAGGGCGTGTTGTGCAGTTTTTCTTCAAAAATTAAACCGCCGACAAATAGTACAACAACCAATATCACAGGAATCAATTCTTGATTCAGGTTAAAATCTCCGTTCCCGTGGTCGTGGTCATGGTTATGATTCTCATGGCTGCGATCGTGGTCGTCGTCGTGACTACAGCAGCCGGAATCGCTCAATTTGGCTTTTTGCATGGTTTTTCCTGGGTTTATTTTAACACCTGATAGTATGAATAGATATTCATATTGTATAGTCAAAAATAAAATATAGTAGATTGTGAGTTAAAAATCTACTGTATTTTATAAAAATATTGTTAAGTTGGTCGGGAACGTTACCAGGGATTAAGAGTAATAACTATTCTCAGTTTCCGATTGAGAGAGAGAATGATTATCCATAGTCATTAGCGATCGACTAATTAAGCCGCCGGATAAATTCTAAAGGCAAACCATCAGTATCGGCAATAAAAGCTACTTCGTAAACATTTTGCCCGATCGCCTGTTGAGTCGGTTCTAATAAAACTTTCAAAGCTTGAAACTGGTTTGGTTGGTATGAAGCAGCTTCGTCAAACCGTTCTTTCAGAGACTGCAACCAGCTAGGCAAGTCAGTTGTCGCCTCAGTTAAATCGAAAGATAAATGATAATATCCAACATAATGCTCGTCTCCGAAAGCATCCGGTGCGGGTTTTGGTTCCGGGATTTGAATTAGTTCGATGCGTCCATTGAGACCTTCCATCCAACAGGCTAGGGTGTAACCTGTGGTAAAGCGATCGCTCACAGTAAATCCCAACTGTTCGTAAAAGGCGATCGCCCGGTGAATGTTAGCAGTGCGAATCGAGGCGTGGTGCATTCGATTTTAGATTTTAGATTTTAGATTTTAGATTGGGGAATTGGCCAAACAGGGCGTTGGGCATTGGTTGCTATCGCCTAAATATTCTAAAAAACCTGGGGCAAATAACAACCAACAAATAACTAATGACTAATAACGAATAGACCTCTCCCATAATTATTGTGGAACAGGCATCTTGCCTGTTCAAAACTGTCTTTTTGGGAGATGTCTAATAACTATTCAAACAATCGAAAATAGGGATATCTAATCGGAACTCCCGGCTCTTTTTCCAAATCAAAATTAATCACTTCCCAGCAAGGGTCTTCTTGGGGATCGGGACTAAAATCCACAGGCAAACCGTACAGCCGCGGCCGGGGCGATTCCGACTGGCCCCGCCAAGGCGTGCTGCGTTCCAAATAAGCGCTGATTAAGTCCCGATAGCGTTGGGCAACGATCACGCGAGTTGCTCGGTAGCCTTGAGTATAAAGTCGATCGAGCGCTTCGTGAATTTCAAACCGAATCCCGTCGGGGTGCGTGTGCTGGCGATACCATTCATTCTCCCAGCGGCGCCAGTGCCGCCCAGACTGAAGGTGAACCAGTTCCCCCGTTTTTGGATCTGCCTCAAATGCCCCGTGACGCGGACACAAATAGGTATCCGTGAGCGTTAAAGCCGGAATTGTTTGGCGACAGTGGGGACACTGAATTTCCGGGCCAAACATCGGGTATTGCAAGGCAACTTCAATCATTTATTTGCGTCCCAGCATATTTTCTCTGCAAAAGTGCCAAATACTTTTATTATATCCCGTATCAACAACCAGCTAATCTGCTAGAAGTATAACGATCGACCAACTAATGAGCAATCTCAACGAACCTCTGTCTGCACTTTCTTCCTATTGGCCCAGGCCCGATCTGTCCCAAGCGGCTTTTGTCGCTGAAGGCGCTGTGGTTATCGGCAGGGTAGAGGTGGCTGCTGGCGCTAGTATTTGGTACGGGGCGGTGGTGCGGGCGGATGTAGAGCGAATTGCGATCGGCTCAAGTACCAATATCCAAGATGGAGCAATTCTGCACGGCGATCCGGGGAAACCGACTGTTTTGGAAGATTTCGTGACAGTCGGACACCGAGCCGTGATTCACTCAGCTTACATTGAACGGGGCTGCCTGATCGGGATTGGGGCGATCGTCCTCGATGGAGTGAGGGTGGGAACAGGCTCGATCGTCGGTGCAGGGGCGGTTGTCACCAAAGACGTTCCCCCTCACACGCTAGTTGCGGGAGTGCCTGCCAAGCGCCTGCGAGATGTCTCTGAGGAGGAAGCTGCGGAGTTGGTCGAACACGCTAAGCGTTACGAAAAGTT
The DNA here is from genome assembly GCF_036701935.1 of Microcoleus sp. M2_D5. Classification (NCBI taxonomy): domain Bacteria; kingdom Bacillati; phylum Cyanobacteriota; class Cyanophyceae; order Oscillatoriales; family Microcoleaceae; genus Microcoleus; species Microcoleus sp. M2_D5. Next base: position 60,297 of record NZ_JAUBRP010000036.1, read on the forward strand.
GGCTTTGGTACACGCGAGGAAAGGTTCGGATTTGGGATTTGCTGAGGTGACGGAATGAGGTTTTCAGGATAGTCCTGAACGCATAAAAACCTTCATAACCGGGTTTTTTGCGGTTTGGGCGGGCTGTAACGAAGTATTTTGAAAAAATCCCGGTTTCCGATCGCCCGTGCGTCCAGGACTATAAGACTCACTCTTAATGAGTTTTGTTGAGGTAGAAAACTTACACATTTCAGGGCAAATCTGTCATTATAAGCGTATCGAACAATATCATAAATGCTAAACTACAGTAATGAAAATTAAGCAAAAAAGTAGTGATTTATAATTGCTTACACCGCCAAAAAACTCCTAAGCTTTAAAACATTCCTATATCGATAATCTAAAATCAATTGACATGAATAACGATCGCACATTCAATCCAAACATCCCCCCGCACACCTGGAAACGTCCCATCGGCCTCGGTTGGGAGAATCCCTATACAGTCCGCTACGCAAGCAATCTCGACGACGGGCCCTGGCACGGAATGCCTCTGGGCGGGTTCGGTGCCGGCTGCATCGGGCGATCGTCCCGCGGCGACTTCAACCTCTGGCACATTGACGGTGGCGAGCACATTTTTCGCAGTTTGCCCGCTTGTCAGTTCAGCGTTTTTGAAGAAACTCAAGGCAAGAAACAAGCTTTTGCACTGTCCGCTGAACCGCCTACCGATGGCAGTTTATCTAGTTGGAAATGGTATCCAAAAGAAGGAACAAGAGAAGAGTCTAATTCTGGTACTTATCATGCTTTGTATCCGCGCAGTTGGTTTGTCTACGAAAATGTGTTTCATGCTGAATTAAGCTGCGAGCAATTTTCGCCAATTTTGCCGAACAATTATCAGGAAAGCAGTTACCCAGTTGCCATGTTTGAATGGGTGGCGCACAATCCTACCGATGCGCCGATTACTCTCAGCATCATGCTGACTTGGGAGAATATTGTCGGTTGGTTTACTAATGCCAACAAGTCGCCGAAAGTGATGGTGCGAGATGATGGCAGTCCATTTTATGATTATCAATCCCGGTGGGGAGAAAGTGCCGGAAATTTGAATTTGTTGGTGGAAGATTTTCACCGCATCGGTTGCGTGATGACGCGGTTGACTGCTGATGAGGAACCGAAAGAGGGGGAGGGACAATGGGCGATCGCAACTATTACTAATCCGGCGGTAGAAGTATTCTATCAAACTCGCTGGAACCCGGCGGGGAATGGCGAGGATATTTGGCGCCACTTTTCTGCTGAAGGTTTCTTGTTGGATGACAAAGACGAGACAGCCGCAGCCGCAGGAGAACAGTTGGCTTGTGCGATCGCAGTTCGCTTTACTATTCGACCGGGAAAAACTCGCAAAATTCCCTTTATTATAGCTTGGGATTTGCCCGTTACTGAGTTTGCATCGGGAGTTTGGTACTACCGCCGCTATACGGATTTCTTCGGCCGCAACGGCAAAAATGCTTGGCCGATTATTCGCACTGCAATGAAGCATTCCGATACTTGGCGCGAAAATATTGAAGCTTGGCAAAAACCGATTTTAGAACGGAAAGATTTGTCAGATAGTTTTAAAATGGCGCTGTTTAACGAGTTATACGCCCTGACAGACGGCGGTACTCTGTGGAGTGCGGCGGACGAACGCGATCCCAAGGGTCAATTTGCGGTTTTGGAGTGCATTGATTACCGCTGGTACGAAAGTTTGGACGTGCGGCTTTACGGTTCTTTTGCTTTGTTGATGCTGTGGCCGGATTTGGAAAAGTCGGTGGTTTTAGCGTTCGCTAGGGCAATTTCAGCCGGAGACGATACGCCGAGAATTATTGGCTGGAATCAAGCATCTGCTATTAGAAAAGCTGTCGGCGCGACGCCTCACGATTTGGGTGCTCCTAACGAACATCCTTGGGAAAAAACTAATTATACTAGCTATCAAGATTGCAATTTGTGGAAGGATTTACCTTGCGATTTTGTGTTGCAAGTTTATCGGGATTTCCTGTTGACTGGCGGCACAGATTGCGAGTTTCTGCAAGAGTGTTGGCCGGCAATTGTTGAGGCTTTGGCTTATTTGAAAACTTTTGATGAGGATGGGGACGGAATTCCTGAGAATTCGGGAGCACCGGATCAGACGTTTGATGACTGGCAAATGCGGGGGATAAGTGCGTATTGCGGGGGTTTGTGGTTGGCGGCGCTGGAGGCTGCTATCGCGATCGGCGAAATCTTGGAAGATGCAGCACCGCAGATAATTCCTAACCCTCAAGCAAAGATAGCATTATATCACAGTTGGCTGGAACAAGCAAGACCTAGCTATCAAGAAAAACTGTGGAACGGTCAATATTACCGTTTGGACAGCGAGAGTAATTCCGAAGTGGTGATGGCAGACCAATTGTGCGGTCAATTTTACGCGAAGCTGTTAGGATTGCCGGATATTGTGCCGCCAGAATGTGCAGCCAGTGCTTTAGAAACTGTGTACGATTCTTGCTTTTTGAAGTTCAACGATGGCGAGTTCGGTGCGGCAAATGGGGTGATGCTGAATGGTTCCCCGGAAAATCCGAATGCGACTCATCCTTTGGAAGTTTGGACGGGGATTAATTTTGGGTTGGCGGCTTTTTTGGTACAGATGGGAATGGAGGAGAAAGCGTTTAAATTGACCGATGCGGTGGTGAAGCAGATTTATGAAAATGGGTTGCAGTTTCGCACGCCGGAAGCGATTACGGCGGGGGGAACTTTTCGGGCGAGTCACTATTTGCGGGCGATGGCGATTTGGGCGATTTACGGGGTGTTGACTAATTTTAAATAGGGGAAAAGGTATATAGCAATCATTGTAGGAGTTGTAATTTTTTTGACCCCACCCCAACCCTCCCCGAACCCGTGGGGAGGGAGTAAGAAATTCACAAATGATTTAGATTACTATATTAGGTGGTGAATCCCACTTAACTTTAAAAATTTTAAGACTTCATATCATGTCCCGTCGATTACCCTTCATCAGGTAGGGGCGGGTTCACCAACAACATCGGCCAATAATTGACAATCTCAAAAACCCGCCCGGCCGGGATATTATGGTCAATCGGATATGAGATCAACTTCATTTTTAGCAAGAAAAACGGTTAATTTAACTATCGCTAAAATTGACAGTTAAAATTTTTAGCTTTCCAGGGAGACGCTAATGTTTCATGCTCAAACTTTAGCTATGCTAAAATTTTAAAATGAAACAGCCCTGCTGGGATGCGAGGGAGATCGAACTCGGCTATAGACGAGGGATACAAAGGGTCTGAGGCGATTGTTGACACCAATGCAGTCTGCACCTTACCCGTATATAATTTGGAGCGATCGCCAATTTCAAGATAAAATAGAAAAATGTCAAATCCTTTGCTCTCCCTCAACTACGAACCCGCCCTCGAATCCCTCGGTGGCGACTATTTTGATGAAGTCCCAGCAGCAGATTTTCCGCAGCATATTCTCCGCTTCCGCAACGACAAATTATTGCCAAGATTGGGTTTAGAACCCGCACAAGTAACCGACCAACATTTCATCGAAGCGTTCGGTGAATTTCACTGCGTCCGCCCTTTTTTGGCACTTCGCTATCACGGCTATCAATTCAACGAATACAACCCGAATTTAGGCGACGGTAGAGGCTTTTTGTACGGCCAAGTTCGCGGGACTGACGGCAGACTTTACGACTTCGGCACTAAAGGTTCCGGCCGCACGCCCTACTCGCGGCACGCTGATGGTAGACTCACTCTCAAAGGGGGAATTCGCGAAGTTTTAGCCGCCGAAGCTTTGCACCGGTTGGGAGTTCGGACATCTCGCTGTTTTAGTTTAGTTGAAACTGGCGAGGCTTTGTGGCGGGGCGACGAACCATCACCAACGCGATCGTCCGTAATGGTGCGTTTCAGCCATTCTCACATCCGGTTTGGAACTTTTGAAAGATTGCACTATATCCGCAGGCCGGATTTAACTAAAAAGCTTTTAGATTTTGTTATTGAATATTACTATCCCGAACTGCATTTAGAAGCAAGTAATGCGGGTGTTTCGCCTGCCGAAAAATATGCGCTATTTTATGCAGATTTAGTCAAGCGAGTAGCTGAATTAGTCGCTCAGTGGATGGCAGCAGGATTTTGCCATGCCGTGCTGAATACTGATAATATGTCGATTACTGGAGAAAGTTTCGATTACGGGCCTTTCGCTTTTATCCCAACTTACAAGCCGGAATTTACAGCAGCTTATTTCGACCATTACGGTCTTTATTGTTACGGCAATCAACCGTTGATTTGTAGGAACAATTTAGAGAAACTTCAGGCACCGCTAGCAGCGGCGATTTCTCAAGCTGATATGGATGCTGCTTTGGAAAAGTTTGGCGAGTATTATAATGCAGCTTATCGGCAGTTGATGCTAAATAGATTGGGATTTGAGGATTTGCCAGAGGCGGAGGGAGATGAGTTGTTGAAGGTGACAATTAAAATGCTGGCGGAGTCTCAAGTTGAGTATCACGATTTCTTTTTTGAACTGCGAAGACAGTTCTCTGGCACTTGGCGAGATGATGCTAGTCAAATTTTTGCTGAGGCGGAACCGGCGGACTTGATAGCACCTTGGCGGCAATTTTATTATCACGTTTTGCAAAGTTTGTCGGCGGATGATATGGACAAAATGGCGGACTGTTTGCGGAGGCACAATCCCGAACAATCGCTGTTGAGACCGACGATTGAGGCTGTTTGGGAACCGATCGCTATTGAGGATAATTGGGAACCGTTTTATGAATTGGTTAAACGACTTCAAGACCCAGAAAATTGATTGATAATAGCTTGAATTAATAGCGCGTAAGGGCTGGTTTACCTGCATTTTCTGTTGGTATTAAAGGTTAGGGTGAACCAGCCCCGGAGCAATCTGATATCATGTCGGATCGATTAACCATAATATCCCGGTCGGGGCGGGTTTTTGAGATGGTCAATTATTGGCAGGTATTTTTGGTGAACCCGCCCCTTGTATCTTAAAAGAGACAAGCTATCAAACCGCAAAATGCAGGCTATCGAACCGCAGACACGGT
>NZ_JAUBRP010000037.1:0-64245 GCF_036701935.1 Microcoleus sp. M2_D5
GTCTTTTAAGGACGGGCGGGACGCCCATCCCACAATAACAATTAAAATTGTAAGTTATTTAATTCGCGATCCTTAGTGGCCGCAATTGCGATCGGTTCTGCGATTCAAACTGAAACCGGTTGGGGGTGGACTTGGCGCAGTAGAACTTTGCAAATTAAGAGTTAATTAAAACTTGCATATGGGCAGGCAAGATGCCCACCCACAAAAAATTAACCCCTTGTTGAACAGGCCGCAAAGCCTGTTCTTAAGAATAGTGTAATTTGTGGAACAGGCCGAAAAGCCTGTTCTTGAGAATGGTGTAATTTGTGGAACAGGCCGAAAAGCCTGTTCTTGAGAATGGTGTAAGATATTCTATACTTCCGCATAAACAAAAGCAGGTACGCGCTTGTAAGCAGGCGTGCCCGATCGCTTTTCAATCTCCGGGTGAAAAATCACATTAACTTCAGGATAAAACATCAAAGCAGCACCCTCACGAACCGCCCCGTAAATCACCTCGACATTTTCCATTTTCGCCGCATTTCCCTGCACCGTAACCCGCTGATGTTCTTGCAAACCCGTGCTTTCTGCATCCGCGCGATTCATCAAAATGCAGTTGCGGTGCGGCATTCCCCGGTACTTGTCATCAATTTTGTAAACCACAGTATTGTGCTGAGAATAGCTGCGTCCCGTCATCAATGCCACAACAATACCCTGTGTTGATTCCGATACTCCAAACTCTTTCGCTTCCGGTAATTTCAGCTTAGGTAAAGGCGTGACAAACATCTTCGCTTTCCCAGACTCTGTAGGGAATTTAGGTTCCGTAAAAATGCGACCGCCTATGGTAAATTCCTCTTTTGTTTCATCAATTGTCGCTAGTTTTTCATAGCCTGGAATCGTTTGTGCAATCAATTGACGAACGTATTTTGTGTCTTGAAGTTTGCGCCAATCCACTGGAAAATCGCCGTGAATTCTGCTGGCTAATTCTGTCAAAAAATGCACTTCAGGAATCAAATCCGAATTCTGGAGATGAGTTTCGCCCTCATCATTTAAACGCACAAAGTTATTGCCAGATTCCACCGTTGTTTTGTGGGGGTTTTCAAAGCGATTCAGCACCGGAATCACAATTGTATTGTGCTTTGCCAATCCGTGAAAATGCCCTAAATTCGGTTTGGTTGCGAGGTAGATAACGGTTTCAACATTGCTTAAAGCCTGTTTTGCCTGCGTTGAATCTGGATTTGCCCCGTACAAATTACCGCCCAGACAGATTAGGGTATCAACTTTGCCTGCTTCTGCTGCTTCAATGAGCGATCGAGTTTCGTAACCTTTAACAGAGCTCAGGGGACGATTCAATAACTTTTCCAAAGCTTGTTGAATTTCTTTTTTCAGCTTCACAGTGACGCCCATAGAGCCGAATCCTTGGACGTTTGAGTGTCCTCTCACCGGCATTAATCCCGCCCCTTCTTTGCCGACATTTCCAGTCATCAAAGCCGTATTGGCGATGCTGAAAACGTTATCTACACCGTTATCGTGTTGGGTAATTCCCATCGCCCAACCGAATACAACCCGCTGGGACGTGCCGATAATTTTGGCTGCCGCCTCAATTTCTGCTTGGGAAACTCCGCAGGTTTTAGTAATAGTTTCCCAATCGGTTTCGCGGGCGTGCTGTACTACTGCTTCCCAGCCTTCTGTATAAGTTTGTAAGTATTTTTCGTCCAGCAATCCTTGTTCGATTATAGACTTTTGAATTCCGACAAATAGCGCCGTATCGCTGCCGGGAATAGGTTGCAAGTATAAGGAGGAAATATCGGAACCGGGGATGAGCGATTTGACAGGAAATGCGGGAGAACCAAACTTGACTAAGCCGATTTCCATCACCGGGTTAATTACAATTATTTTACCGCCTTTGTCGCGAAGTTTAATCAATTCGTTCATCAAGCGGGGATGGTTGTAGGAAGAATTGCTGCCCGCGAGCACGACGCAATCTGCTTGCTTCAAGTTTTCTAGACTCACTACCGAGGTGCGGGTAGCAAACATTTCGCTTAAGCCAGTTGTCGAGGGAGCGTGGCAGAGATCGGAACAATCTGCTAAGTTATTGGAACCCATCGCCCGCATCATCAATTGCAGCAGAAAAGCCGCTTCGTTGGAAGAACGGCCGGAACTGTAAGATGCCACTCTTTCGGGGGTTTTGCGAAACGCAGCTTCGGCAATTTGATAAACTTCTTCCCAAGAAATGCGATCGTAATGAGATGAACCAGCCCGCAAAATCATCGGAAAACTCAGCCTTCCCAACCTGTCGGCTTCCATTGAAGTTAATTGCTGGAGTTGTGCAATACTCTGCTGTTCAAAAAATTGAGTTGAGATAGCCGGTTTGATTTCAGCGGAGATTGCTTCCACACTTTTCATGCAGCGCTGAAGTTTTTCGCCCTCTTCATTTGTAAAACCTCCTTTCTGCCCGCCAGTGCCCCAAGAACAGGACAAACAAGCACTTTTGTGCAGCAAAGTTTTCCAAAGTTTCGGCCCTTCCGGGGACAATGTATGTTCTGCCCAATATTCTATTACGGGCAAACCGCCACCTATCTCTGGTGTTTCCTCGTTTGTCTCGTTGAAGGGCGGAAGGGGTTGCACATTTTGGGAGTTGACATCCATGCGGTTTACCTTTTGTTGGAATTGCGGGTTGATGTGCTGTTAAGTTTATTAGTCTAATTTACTGCAAATTTACAACACAAAAAATTAGTCAATAGATAGATGTTTTAAAAATACCCGGCGGTTTCAACCGCCATCTTATCTTACAAAAGTCCTTTTAATTAAATTTTCGGGCGGGCTAGAAGCCCAACCCCTACTCCCCACAAGAAAAAATTATTTTTGTGGGATGGGCTTCTAGCCCGTCCTAGCTTACCCACAAGAAAAAATTATTTTTGTGGGATGGGCTTCTAGCCCGTCCTAGCTTACGGTTTATTTCCTCTTATTTAATGCCTGCTTCCCAAACCCAAGACACAGCAGTCGATCGCCCTCAGCAACATTCGGGTCATTCTGCAAATAATCTCCCAACCATTCGCAACTGCGAGCAATAATATTATTCAGTTCCAAATTCTCCACAGCCCACAAAATTACACTTCTATCCCTGCTAGCAAAAGCCAGAGTTTTGCTATCAGAACTAAAAGTAACGCTCAACACGCGATCGCTCGATTCCAAAGTCTTAGATAGCAGCGCCTTCTTGCCGTCAAAGTCCCACAGCTTAACAGTATTTCCCCCACTCGCCGCCGCAATCAACTTGCCGTCGGGACTAAAACTCACGCTTTCTACAGTATCGCTGTGGTCGAGTTTTTCAGTTAAATTTGCCACCTTTCCATCAAACTCCCACAAGTAAACTTTTTGGTCAGCGCAAGCAGCAGCAATAGTCTTCCCGTCGGGACTGAAACTAACATTTTTAACGCTATCTTGGTGGTCGAGAGTTTTCATGATTTTCGCCGACGAACCGTTAAATTGCCACAGGTAAACTCTCTTTTCTCCGGTAATTTCAAAAGCCTTTTTCTTCCCGCTTGCCTTGTCCTCAGTAGCGGTAGCAGTAGCAATAGTTTTGCCGTCGGGACTGAAGCTAACGCTAATTACTGGATTGGTGTGATCGAGTTTTGCAAACAAAGTTGCTTTAGCACCGTTCCAGCGCCAGAGGTACAATTTGCGATCGGCACTTGCGGCGGCAATTATCTTTCCGTCTGGACTAAAACTCACGCTTTTAACAATGCCGCTGTGGCTGAGAGTATCTAACAGTTTCCCGTTTAAACTCCAGACTTTCACCGTTTTGTCATCGCTGGCAGAAGCAACAGTTTTATCATCAGGCGAAATGCTCACCCAGGTAACAGAATCCTTGTGACCTTCTAAGGTTTTGAATAAACTGCCGTCAGTGCGCCAAAGTCTCACTGTTTTGTCCCCGCTAGCAGAAGCAATTGTTTTGCCGTCAGCGCTAAAACTGACTTTGTAAACCCAGTCTCCGTGTCCCGATAAAATCTTATTCAGCGGAGTGCTGTCCGGTTTCCAAATTTTCACTATTTTGTCCTTACTTGCGGAAGCAATAGTGCCGTCGCCGCTGAAACTTACGGCCCTCACGTCGTCTTGATGTCCTCGAAAAGTGTTGAGCAAAGTGCCGCTGCGACTCCAAACTTTCACCGTATCGTCTGCACTGCCGGTGACAATTTTTTCGCCGTCGCGACTGAAAGTCGCGCTGACAACTTCATCGTTGTGTCCTTTGAGAGTTCTGATTTCCTCACCGTTTCGGTTCCAAATTTTGGCTGTGGTGTCGGCACTTGCTGAGACGAGTTCTCGACTGTTGGGACTGAACTTAATGCTGTAAACAATGTCAGAATGTTTGGTTAATGTTTTGGGATTAATTCTAAATTTCTGCGTTTTATTTTCTCTGTTCCAAAGTTTGACAGTTTTGTCAACGCTTGCTGAGGCAATTGTTTGGCCGTCGGGACTGAAACTGACGCCGAGTACCCAGTCTTTGTGTCCCGTTAAGGTTTGCAGCAATTTTTTGTTCGCAAGGTTCCAGATTTTGACGGTGTTGTCGTGACTGGCGGAAGCTAGGGTTTTGCCGTCGGGACTGAAACTGACGCTGGTGACGATATCGCGGTGGCCGGATAAAATGCCACTCGCACTTTTGTCGTTATTTACTTGCCAAATTCTAATTGTGCGATCGGCACAACCAGTCGCGATCGTTTTCCCATCGGGACTAAAACTAACACTCGTCACGCTATCCGGGTGATTGAAAGTTTTTAATAACTTACCTTCTTTGCTCCACAATTTAACAGTTTTATCTGCACTTGCCGAAGCAACTGAATTGCCGTCGGGACTGACACTCACATCCAAAACAAACTTGCTGTGCTGCTCGAAACGGTTGCCTTCTTGCACCCCGGAAACTGCTTGTCTGAGTCTTTCAGCAATTTGATTTTTAGTGTTCACAGGCAGCGCTGTACTTTTGAGAGAATCACGACCGATTTTGATACTATTTCCCAACACTCCTAATTGATTTTCTTCATTAGAAAGCACCAAAGCTTCCGACGCAGAATTTAGGGCATCAGTCCGACTGGTTTCTGCTTCTTGTCGCGCGCTTTCTGCTAATTTTGCTTGCTCGAATGCCATGCCCGAAACACCTGCGAGTACAAGCACTCCTACAACCGCCGCCCGCAATTGCCATCTCCGAGATTGGTAAAGTTGAGCTTCCGCTTGATACTGTTTGTCTCTAGCTTCGGACAGCAAAGCATCTTGCTCTCTGTCTTTGCGAATTTGTTCGATTTCATCTCGGTTAATTTGATTTTGCTTTCGCAGTTCCTCAAATTCTGCCTTTTGATCTAATTCTTGCTGCTGCCGAATGAAGCTAACTAAATAATCGTGAACGAGCTGATAAAGCTCAGCCGGCAGTTCCGTCCACCGAAAAACTAAACCAGAGTTTACTAACAGTTCTAAGACTAAATCTAATTTGTCAGCTTCAGCAAATGTCGCTAAATTTGAGGCTAATTCGGCGCGGGTTTTTAGGGGACGAATCTGTTCTTCATCTGTCAGCAAATACAAAACTCGGCGCGCCGCTACTTCATTTTCCGGGCCGCAATCTTTGATGACTTCTTCGAGAAATCTTTCGACTAATTTTTGTTGCGGATTGTTGCCTAGTTCCTGATATTGAGTTAAAGTTCTAATGTTCTCTTGTTGCAGTTGAGCGCCGACAAGTTGTAGTTCGATCGGGCGGACTTCTCCCAATTCTCCAGCTAAATCTTTGACTAATTCTTCGATCAGTTCTGGTTCTAAGTAAAACTGCGATCGCTCAGTTAAAGTGCGAATTACCGATCGCGCATCTAGCAGCGAAAAATTCCCCAAATAAAACAGAATGTTTTTGCTGAGAATGTCCTCCAAAATATCATTGTTAACGAATCCTGTCTGGTGTTTTGGTCGGGAAAACTCCAGCAAATAGTGCAGGTAATCTTCTCGCAAACACAGGACGACTTTTAAATATTTGATTTTCAAGCATTCCCGCAAAAAATCAAAAAATATTTGTCTTTCCGCTGGCTCTTTCCACACGAAAAAGAATTCTTCAAATTGGTCAAATATCAGAACAGTCACTAAATGTTCTGAATTTCTTTGCAGATCCTTGATAATGTTTTCGTATTCGATCGCCTGTTGTTGTATGATAAATTCTACTGGCTGTGACTGCTCCCTTTGCTCCTCATTATTCCCAGCCGAGCCACCGTGCAATCCCGAAATAAGATTTCCCTTGACTAAGCTTGCTTCTACTGGGAAATCTACCAAAGCAGTTTCTGGTACTGCTTCGGCAATTTCCGGATCGAATATTTCAGCTTTCTCAGCAGATAACTGTCTGGTCAATTCCCGCGGCCAGTTGTTGTAAACTTGCAACACTACGGGCAAAACAGTCCGCATTTCTATTTTTTTTTGTTTGAGAGCTGGTACTAATCCTCCCGTGACAATGGAACTTTTGCCAACTCCAGACTGACCGTAAATTACTGTCAGTTTGTCTGGGGTATTGTTCATTCTATATATCAAGCGGTTGAGGTCTTCCTCTCTGCCGGAAGCTGTAATTTCGTCAGCAATAGTAGCAGCGCCTGCAATAGTTTCGGCGACGGAATTAACCGCTTCTCTGTGCGGCTGCAACTTTCCGGCCCCAATAAAAGCTCGGAACCGATACGTGTGTTCCACCGATCGATAATCTTGCTTAATTTGAAATGCTTCGAGATATTCTCCCCGCTGAAAATAGAGCGATCGCAGCATTTCCAAAACCCGCAAGTACAGTTGCGGGTTGTAGCAAGGTTCGGTTTCCGAGCGAGCCTGCTCTAAATGCGCGATCGCCTCCTGCACCTCACCCAACTGACTCTGAGCCTCTGCTAAAATTAACAGATACAAGCCTTGATGCTGCGACTTTACAGGCGTTCCCTGTGCGATCGCTTCTAAATTCGAGTTGAGAACGTCTAGAGCGGTTAAAGCCCATTCTTTCGCCCCTTGCCAGTTCTTTTGCTCTAAGGCTACTCTAGCCAAAAAGCCGTAATTTTGAGCCAAATTAACTGCTGAATTTTCCATATTTTCATGTAACCTCCGAGCTTTTATGGCTAAATTCCAGAGTGCATCCCAATCTTCTAAATGCTGCAATACTTCGCCTAGTTGATTGATGAATATACCCACGGCATCCGGCCGCCCCACGCGTTCTAAAACATCAATACATTCCTGAAAATAATTCTTAGCTTCCGTCCAGTAAGGACGGTTGCCGCTGCGGTGTTTTTCTGCTTGGAAGCGGTAGCAAAGACCGATGTGGAATAGCAAAACTCCCTCTAACACTGGTGCCGGGTGAACGGTAAACAACAAATCGCTAAATTCTGTTTTTTGTCCAATAAAGGGTACTTGATACTTCCAAAATTTGAGACTTTTTTGATACAATTCCAGAGCAGCCGGGATACGGTGACAAGCATATTCGTGCCTACCGCCAATAAATTGCAAACTCGCTTCAATAGCTGGTTCTAACCTGATGTTGCAAGTTTGCAAGTCTTGGGTAGCTGACTCTAATTCACTCAAAGAATTGGCTCCGAGAATGGCAGAATTAGTTAAACGCCAATTGCCGGTTTCTAAAATGTTGGAAAAAATGCGATCGGCACTTTTGCCCAAAAAATCTACCAAGTCGTCCGGGCCCATCACAAATTCAACACTTGTCGTCCAAGTTTCGATATCTGTTACTAACCGAATCAGTTTTTTTAAGATTTTGTCTGTCACCCACAGCACCACCGGGAAGGGAAAATTATTCCGAAATTCTTCCCTCACATAGTTGGTAGAAGTCAGCAGGCGATCGATCGCACTTACCGATTCCAATCCAAACACCATTAAAGCTGCCGGATGGCTGCAGGAAATTTTGGTTTCTATCGTCGTGTAAAGAGTTTTAACAGATGGCGGAAGGACAATTTCTCGAATCTCGATCCCAGACTCCTCCCGCAATTGCCTTACAATTTCCTCTCTCATAGCACTGTAATTGCACCGTACCAAAATCAGCGAAAATTGCCCCTGAGACATCGAGAGAGTCCGGGAGAGAGTTTGCAGCGAACTTTGGTTTTGCTGTGCTGCGGTTTCTTGCTGGTAGTGCGAATTAATCATAATTAATTTTTGAAAAACTTTCTCAGGATAGGTGCTGTCAAATGCCGAGGAAAGAAAGTTCGGCAACGGATTATTTAACGGATGTAACGGATGTAACGGATGGACGCTAGGGGGAAAGTCTAATTAAGAACGTCCTAACCGTTTTGGGGTTGCTCTAAATTTACTTTTACCCGTTTTTACGTTTGCCAATCAGAGCGAAGAATCACATGATTAATTTTATTTTTGCCCTTTTGGGCGATTTTCACTCACTAGGAAATATCAATTAGTTAAGTTTATTTCAGCCTGCATACTTATTATTTTAGCCGATCGCAATTAAAGCATACCCAAAAAAATACATACTCTGTTATTCGCATATTCCCAGCAAAATCAACCGAATTTTACTGAAATCTTGATGATTGCTCAAATTATACTCAGAAAAAGAGTCTTTGTTTGCGGGGTTCCCAGCCATCGCCCAAATCGCACAAATCCGATTCAGTTATTCGCATATCGCTGAAATCCGGCATTCCTTGCTTGACTGACCCCTTGCAGCACTGAGATAAACTACCGGGGGCGGCTCATCAATTACAGCTTGAAGATTTTTGGTCATAAATTTACTAATCTCCATATCTAAAGTAGCTGCAAAATCAGGTTCATCCCAATCCTCGCTTTCTTCAATGCTAATTGTTGTTGGTGGCCCAATATCAAAATCTAGCTCATCGCCAAAATCCGAAACTTTCTTAATTGGCTCTATTTTCTGGCCGGTATCAGTGGCTAAAGCTTGAGTTGTATTGGCTATTAGTACGATCGGCAGTGCTACTATGGCACTTATTGTTTGCCGCGCCGTGATTTTCCTCATGGTATCCTCCTGATATAACCTCAACTTTGGTGCTGCTATACATTCAACATCTGCGGCTACTTGAGAGGGCTCTCAGTCGATTTTAGATTTTAGATTTTAGATTGACTCCACAGATGAATCTGAGAGCTTTAACTAGGGTCTAAAATTTTACATTGGGGCCCAGAAACCGGGTTTTTTTACGAAATACTTTGTTACACACCGTAAATTCGGTAAAAAACCCGGTTTCTTTGTAGGAGTGCGTCCAGGACTGTAATTAATAGTGGCTTGTTTTTCCACAGGATATAACCTTATCTGTGACTGTTTGTGGCAAGTTTGCTGAACCGAGCATATCCGGTCAAGTGTTTGCCTTTCTATTTACTACGTGAAAACTCTTAAACAGTCAGGTTTTCCCGCTAAGTAATTCCCCGGTGTTTGCGAGTGTTTATCTCAGACTCAAAGCAAAGTGGGTGAGAAGTTCGATCGCGCGCACACCCGTTTTCGCACACCCGTTTTCGCACACCCGCGCTGCCACCAGCAAGCTGATGTGCTATACCACAGCCACCGGATATCTGTCAATACTTATATCTTAACATTTCTAATTTTTTGCATAATTCTCGTTACCAGGAAGAGCCTGGTAACGCAGCTCGGCGAGCCACAGCCTCCAGCCAAGTCGAGAGGACTCCTATTTCGTCAAGCCGTGTTCGAGAGCGAAGCGAACCAACTCTGTACGGCTGTTAGTACCCGTCTTGCTAAACAAACGGCTGACGTACTTTTCCACATTCCGCACGCTAGTTTCCAAGCGGCGGGCAATTTCCTTATTCATCAAACCTTGAGCAACCAAATCCAAAACACTTTGTTCTCGCGGAGTCAAATCAATTTTAATCGGCGAAGGACTTTGGGCGATCGAACTCCGCCCGCTCAGCAAAGACTCAATTCTCGCCATTTGGCTTGTCAAAGCAGCAATATCGGGACTTTCAGGATTTTCGCTTGTCTCCTTAGCAGCCGCGCGGCGGGCCAGCAAATTGGTTACTATTGCTACTAATTCGTCGGGATCGAAGGGCTTAGAAAGATAAGCATCGCAGCCTGCTTGATAGCCTTGAATACGATCGCCCGTCATCCCCTTAGCCGTCAAAAATACCACCGGCAAAGCCTTATAGCGAGGATCTTCCCGCACTTGCTTGAGAAATTGATAACCGTCCACCTGGGGCATCATAATGTCTGAAATCACCAAATCGGGATTAGTCTGCTGCAAGAGTTCCCACCCATCGCGAGCATTACTGGCAACCTCAACCGCAAAATCGCTATCTTCCAAATAAGCTTGTACTGCTTCCCGCAAGCCCGGTTCATCATCTACCAATAATAATCGTGCTGACATCTCTGTTACCTTCTTAATAGTGTAAATATTGTAGGTTGGGTTGAGGAACGAACCCTACGCTTCGCTCCGCCCAAATCTTCATTTTAAATAAGGTGTTGGGCGGAGCGAAGCGTAGGGTTCGCCATCGCTCAACCCAACCTACAGAATAAAAACTTTAGCTCAAAACTCAAAACTATTGTCTTTTTTTCCCCTTAAACTTTGGAACGATCGGTCAAAATTTCATAGCCGGTTTCTGTCACCAACACAGTATGCTCAAACTGAGCCGACATAGCATTGTCAACCGTTACAGCAGTCCACTTGTCAGAAAGCGTCCGAGTGTACTTAGAACCCGCATTCAGAATCGGTTCGATCGCCAATGTCATGCCCGCTCGCAATTTCACGTTCGGCATTTCCCGCGTGCGGAAATTGAAAACCGACGGTTCCTCGTGCAAATTTCGCCCGACACCGTGGCCCGTAAACTCCTCAACGACGTTAAAACCGTTGCTTTTGACATGATCTTCGATCGCACCAGCGAGATCGAGCAAATAAGCTCCAGCCTTCACTTGTTCGATGCCTTTGTATAGAGCTTCTTCTGCGACTCGGATTAATTTTGCCGATTCCGGTGTCACTTCCACAACTGCGATCGTAATGCAAGAATCGCCGTGAAAACCTTGATAATATGCCCCCGTATCTACCTTGAGAACATCTCCTGCCCGAATTACTTTTTTGGGACTGGGTATGCCGTGAACAACTTCGTTATTAATGCTAGAGCAAATCGATCCGGGGAAACCGTGATAGCCTTTAAAACTCGGAGTTGCCCCCATAGCACGGATGCGTTTTTCCGCATAAGCATCCAAATCAGCAGTAGTCATTCCCGGTTTTACCATTAGGGAAATTTCTTTGAGTACCGTGGCAACGATTTTCGCTGCCTGCCGCATAATTTCGATTTCGCGTTCCGACTTAATTTCAATGCCTCGACGCTGTTTTTTGACTTGGGGTGCTTGAGTTGGGCTAGAAAGCAGACTGCTAAAAATATTCATGAATTGATTGGCGGGTAATTTTGTACTTTGACGGCAGGTTGAAGCAAAAAAACGGCAAATATCCAGTTTTTTGTGGAAAAACGGGTGTCTTGTTCCGAACTGTCGATCGCGTGTCCTTTAAGCTAGCTTAATATTTTTCTCAGTAATCGGCACGGGATTGGGGGTCAATCGATTTTAGATTTTAGATTTTAGATTGAAGCATAGAGCCCACGAATAAATACGTTCGGCAAGTTTCATCGGATACAGGTTTTTTATTTCTGGACGGATCGATCGCGTGGCGGGTATCCTGGATGCTTTGGGTCAACAAAGCGGTTTTAACCGCCGAGTCCCTTGGATATCACCGAAGAACACTATTGTCAATCAGCCTTCACGGGCCGGCTCTCCTGCCCAACCCCTACTCCCCACAATCAAATCTAATCTTTGTGGAACAGGCCCGAAAGCCTGTTATTGAGCATGGTGCAAGATGTGAGTTGGATCGGGATTTCCGAGCATTCCTGTGAGGTTAGCAATTGCGGCAATTAACTTATTTATGTCAACTGGTTTAGATAAGTGCATCTGGAAACCAGCTTCCAGCGCTTGCTGGCGCTCTTCCTCTCTCGCGTAGGCCGTCAGAGCGATCGCAGGCATCTTTCCACCCCTGAGCACTTCCATTTCTCTCACGCGCCCGATCAACTGGTAGCCGTCTGCTTCCGGCATTCCAATGTCGCTCAGCAGCAGATCCGGCCAATAACTCTCCAGTGCAGCTAGAGCCCCGGCTACCGATGCCGCCGATCGCACCATAGCTCCTTCGTCCTCGAGTAAAGCAATCAAAAACTCCCGCGTATCATCGTCATCATCCACCACCAGCAATTGCAAATTAGTTAGAGTGGGTAGAACCTCTGTCCCGTCATTGAGTTCCGACCAAGCATCTCCTGCACCTCCGGTCTTCCTCTGTGCAAGAGGTAAAGCCACCGTAAATTTCGCACCCTCGCCCGGATTATTCTCTGCCTGCACCTTACCGCCGTGCTGTTCCACCAAGTGACGGACGATCGCCAATCCCAGGCCCAAACCTCCGTAAGACCTAGTTGTGCTGCTATCAGCTTGGCGGAAGCGATCGAAAACATAAGGCAAAAAATCAGGCTCAATACCAATGCCGCTATCAATTATCTCAATTTGAGCCTCATCTCCAACAGACTCTAAGCGCACCTGTACTTTACCCTCTTGCGGACTAAACTTAATCGCATTTGACAGCAAATTCCACACAATTTGCTGCAAGCGATCGAAATCGCCGATAACTTCACCTACATTTGGACTGCACGTTAATTCTATGACTATTGATTTTTCCTCAGTCAGCGGCTGCAAAGAATCTATTGCCAGCTTTATCGCAGATTCCAACCGAATCGGATGCTTATTTAAATTTAGTTTCCCCCGCAGAATCCGCGAAACATCTAAAATATCTTCGATGAGTTGAGATTGAGATTTAGCATTGCGCTCAATTGTTTCTAGGGCTTTCTCTATAGTGTCTCGGTCAAATGTTTTGGTACGAAGCAGCCTAGACCAGCCGAGAATCGCATTTAAAGGAGTACGGAGTTCGTGAGAGAGAATAGCTAAAAATTCATCCTTCATCTGGTTAGCTCTCTCCGCTTCTTGCCGCGCCACTTGTTCGCGGATTAGTCTACCGCGTTCTTCCTCTGCTTGCTTGCGGTCTGTGACATCTCTAACCGTACCCACATGACCGATCAGTTTTCCCAAATCCGAAAACATTGGCGACGACTGCACATTAATCCAACGCACAGTTTCGCTACCAGCTAATCGAAACTCGTTAGAATATTCCTTGCCTTCTTTAATCCAAGCTAACCAATCTGCAACTACGCGATCGCGATCTTCTTCATGAACTTCCCGCTGCCAAATATCTGCTAAACTTTCCTCCAAAGTTAACCCGCAAATTGCTTGACAACGGGGATTGATGTAAGTACAGCGCCCTTCAACGTCAGCTACATAAATTCCCAGCGGCG
The DNA here is from genome assembly GCF_036701935.1 of Microcoleus sp. M2_D5. Taxonomy (NCBI): domain Bacteria; kingdom Bacillati; phylum Cyanobacteriota; class Cyanophyceae; order Oscillatoriales; family Microcoleaceae; genus Microcoleus; species Microcoleus sp. M2_D5. The sequence continues at coordinate 13,318 of NZ_JAUBRP010000037.1, forward strand.
AACAAGCACACAAAGTGCGAAACCGCTCTTCACTTTTACTTAGTTCACTATTAACAGCAGCTAACTGTGTTGCTTGCCGCTTCACCTCGGCTGTTTTTTGGAACAATTCCACAAATACCTGCACCTTCGAGGTCAATATTTCCGGTTCCAAGGGTTTGAAGAGGTAATCCACCGCACCCAGAGAATAACCTTTAAACACGTGGGTGTCATTACTGCTGAATGCTGTGATAAAAATAATCGGAGTCGCTCGCGATCGATCTCTAGAGCGAATCAATGTTGCTGTCTCAAATCCATCCATTCCCGGCATCTGCACATCAAGCAAAATTACCGCAAAATCTTCATTAAGCAGACATCTGAGAGCCTCCGCGCCCGAATTAGCTTGTACTAGATGATAAGAGGGGCTGTTGAGGATAGCTTCTAGAGCTATCAAATTTTCTGGGCGATCGTCAACTAAAAGGACATTTACTCGATGGGGCGACTGCTGATTCATAATTTTTTTTAATCTTTAATTCTTAGCAAATTGACTAAACAGGGAGCGATTTTAGAGAGGGGTAAAATCCAGTCTACTTCAACATTTGCGATCGCCGATGCTGGCATGGTCGGGCATAGAGCTGAAGCCGGTTCCTCCACGAATGTCAATCCTCCCTCAGCTTTAATTTTTGCCAGCCCTTCACTGCCATCAGAATTAGCTCCCGTTAAAATGATGCCGATAACTTTCTCCCCAAAGGCATCCGCAGCCGACTCAAACAGCACATCGATTGAGGGCCGCGCGTAGCAGACAGGAGCCTCAGTTGATAGTGCAAATGTAGGAGAAACGCGATTGGGAATTGGGGATTTTGAATTATGGATTGACTCCACTGCCACGCTCCCCCATTCTGTCAAGTTGTTTTCATACAGGCTAAACTCCTCCTCACAGGGAGATTCTATTAGCAAGTGATAGTCAGCAGGAGCCAAGTAAACCCGTCCAGGTGCGATCGGCTCTTTGTCTTGGGCCTCTGTGATTGGGAGAGAGCTGTGCTGTTGTAAAAAATCTGTCAGCCTATTCTGAGAACTCTTATGGCGGTGTTGGACAATAACTACAGGCAAAGGAAAGCTTTTTGGCAAATCTGCCAGCAGCACAGTCAGAGCCTCTAGCCCTCCCAAAGACGTGCCCACAACCACTATTTCAAAATTTTTTTTATTTAACTCTTCGGTAGAGTTTATCACTACTTTCAAGTGCTTCATAATATTTTTCATAAGGTGTAAAAATCAGAGACTCCTGATGGCCCAGGCCTAAAACCCCAAACATTACCAGGCTCTCATAAAAAAGCTTGTGTACCCGCTCTTGGAGGTGTGAATTGAAATAAATCAGCACATTACGGCATAAAATAACATTAAACTCATTAAAAGAATTATCCGTTGCTAGGTTGTGGTGAGCAAAGACAATATTATCTTTAAGTGAAGAGCGAAAAATCGCATTTTCATAGGCAGCAGTGTAATACTCAGAAAACGCTCTCTTGCCCCCCGCTTGGTGGTAAAGTTGCGTATATTCTTGCATCTGTTTGAGCGGGAATATCCCACTTTTTGCGCTTTTCAAAACTAATTCATTCATGTCCGTAGCGTAAATCCGACAACGGTCATAAAGTCCTTCTTCTTGCAGCAAAATTGCCATAGAATAGACTTCTTCTCCCGTTGAACATCCCGCGTGCCAAATCCGAATAAAAGGATAAGTACGCAGCAGCGGTACCACTTTTTTTCTGAAACTAATGTAAAAGCTGGGATCGCGAAACATCGCCGTTACATTGACAGAAATGTCCAGCAGTAAACGGTCTAGGTAAGCAGGATTGTGAAGTACCTTTTCCTGAAGTGCAGACACAGTGGTGAGCCGTTCCGAGCGAATAGTGTTCCAAATACGGCGCTTGAGAGAGGCAAGAGCATAATTGCGAAAATCAAATCCGTAATAGCGAAACATTCCCTCTAGTAGGAGTTGAATTTCGATTGTTTCAAGTTCATGGCTTTCGGGCATTTTTAATTAGTTATTGGGAATTGGGCATTGGGACTTGGGAATTGGTTAATGTCACAGGTCAACTGTCAGTCAGGTGCGTCGCTCATCGATGGTCAATTTTTGTTTGAGATGGTTGGTAGCGACGCACCCTACAACTGTCCACTGCCAGTCAACTGTAAGGTGCGTCGCTCATCGATGGTCGATTTTTGTTTGGGATGGTTGGTAGCGACGCACCCTACAAATGTTCACTGCTTACTAATGACTAATGACTAATGACTAATGACTAATGACTATCGATAAAGCCAGACACGCAGCAGCGAGAGCAACTGTTCCGTATCCACAGGTTTGGTAATGTAGTCAGACGCACCAGCTTCGATACATTTTTCCCGATCGCCCTTCATAGCTTTCGCAGTAAGAGCAATCATTGGCAAGGAAGCAAATTGAGGGATATTGCGAATTGCTTGCATGGTTTCGTAACCGTCCATCTCTGGCATCATCACGTCCATCAACACAATATTTATCTCAGGCGTATTTTGCAATTTAGCAATGCCCTCTCTGCCATTCTCAGCATACACAACTTCCATTTTATGGCGCTCCAGCATACTTGTGAGGGCGAAAATATTCCGCATATCATCGTCAACAATCAAGACTGTTTTGCCCGCCAGCGTCGAATCTGTTTGATACAATTGCTCTAGCATTTGGCGCTTTGGTTCCGGCAAATTTGCTTGAACTCGGTGCAAAAACAAAGCTGTTTCATCTAACAAACGTTCTGGCGATCGCACATCTTTCACAATGATTGTTTCCGCCATCCGCTTCAGTTGAGTTTCTTCGGTTCTCGTCAACTCCTTGCCCGTATAAATAATAATCGGCAAACTTTTCAAAGTAGCCTCTTGCTTGATCCGATCGATCAGTTCAAAACCAGTCATATCTGGCAGTCCCAAGTCGAGTACGATACAGTCAAAATGCCCCGATTTCAAAGTTGCTAGCGCCTCTGCACCGCTCCCCACAGCCGTTGTAGAAACATCGTGATTGCCGATTAAATCCACAATACTGAGACGCTGTGTTTCGTCGTCTTCCACAACTAGCAAATTCTTCACTGGCCGCTCCACAAACCCCTTAATATCAGTTAAAGCGTTGCTCAAAGCTTCGCGACTGACAGGCTTTTGTAAGTACGCGATCGCCCCTAACTGCAAACTGCGCTGCCGCCCTTCTTCAACTGATACAATGTGAACCGGAATGTGGCGCGTACTTGGATCGTGCTTCAGGCGATCGAGCACTGTCCAGCCATCCATCACAGGCAAATTTAGATCCAGCATAATCGCCGTTGGCTTGAACTCTCGCGCCATCGCCAAACCGATATCGCTCCGCAAAGCCACCAAACCTTTAAAACCCTGTTCCCGCGCCATATCCAACAGAATCCGAGCGAAGTTTACATCATCCTCGACAATCAACAGCACGCGATCGCCGGCTTCGACATTTTCCCGATCGTCAGCGATAACCGGTGATGGATAAGGCGCGATCGGCAAGTTGAAATTTGGCGAAGGAAGTGCGGGAGAAACAGCAGGGGGTAATTGAGGCGTTTGCTTGCCCGTTCCCGATTCGCTATCATTCATTACTCGCGATTCTTGGTAAGTTTGCGGCAGATAAAGCGTGAACTTACTACCCTCACCAGGGCGACTCGTCAACTTAATTTCTCCGCCTAACAGATTAGCGATTTCTCTACTAATTGACAAACCCAAACCCGTGCCACCGTATTTGCGGCTAGTGCTACCATCAGCTTGTTGGAAAGCCTCAAAAATAACCCTGTGTTTTTCAGCAGAAATCCCAATCCCCGTATCGTTAACTGAGAAAGCCAAAACAGTAGGGGAACTCCTTAAACTTTCTATCTCTAAACTCCACCCTTCCCGCGCTACTTCCACACGCAATTTCACCTCACCCCGTTCTGTAAACTTAAACGCATTAGAGAGGAGATTCTTCAAAACTTGTTGCAGGCGTTTAGCATCTGTATAGAGACCTTTTGGCAACCCACCCTCAAGCTCTATTTGAAAATTCAACTTCTTATCCTGGGCGATTTGGCGGAAAGTTCGATCCAAATGATCTCGCAAGTCAGCAAACAACACTTGCTCAATTTCCACCGACATCGTGCCTGATTCAATCTTAGCAAGATCCAAGATATCATTAATCAGCCCCAGCAAATCTGTTCCCGCCGAATAAATTGTGCGCGTGTATTCAACTTGCTTCAGAGTCAAATTACCCTCAGTATTGTCAGAAAGCAATCGAGCCAAAATCAACAGCGAATTCAGCGGAGTTCGCAACTCGTGAGACATATTTGCCAGAAACTCCGACTTATATTTAGAAGTTAGAGCCAACTGTTCGGCTCTTTCTTCCAACAACCCCCTCGCCTGTTCGATATCTCGGTTTTTCCGCTCAACTTCCTTATTTTGCAGCGCTAGCAATTCAGCTTGTTCTTCTAGTTCTTCATTCGTTTGTTGCAACTCTTCCTGCTGACTCTTCAACAGTTCCTCAGATGCGCGGAGCGACTGCGCTTGTTGTTCGAGACGCTTGTTAGTTTCCGTTAGTTCCTTTTGCTGAGTTTGCAACTCTTCTGCCAAAGACTGCGACTGTTTCAGCAACTCTTCCGTCCGCATACTCGCCGCAATTGTATTCAAAACAATGGCGATACTTTCTGTAAGTTGGTCGAGAAATGTCAAGTGTATTTCGCTGAAGCGGCGGAACGAAGCCAACTCAATTACTGCCGTCACTTGTCCCTCAAATAGTACGGGTAAAACCACGACATTCAGCGGCGTAGATTCTCCCAGTCCCGATCCAATTTTAACGTAGTTGTCCGGCACTTCCGTCAACAGAATCCGTTCCTTTTCCAGGGCGCACTGTCCTACCAAACCTTCCCCTAAATGGAATCTATTTCCTAACTGTTTGCGCTCGCGGTATGCGTAGGTACTTAACAGTTTGAGAAACGGATCGTGCTCCACACCTTCCATCATAAAGAATACGCCATGCTGAGCAGAAACCAGCGGCGTCAGTTCAGAGAGAATTAGTTTAGAAACAGTTTCTAAATCCCGCTGACCTTGTAGCATTCGAGTGAACTTAGCAAGGTTTGTTTTCAGCCAATCTTGCTCAGTATTCTTCTGCGTCGTCTCCCGGAGATTGGCAATCATCTGGTTAATGTTGTCCTTAACGATCGCAACTTCTCCTTCTGTGGCGACGGAAATTGACCTCGTTAAATCGCCTCTGGTAACAGCAATTGCCACTTCTGCGATCGCCCGCAGTTGAGTAGTCAAATTCGCCGCCAACTCATTCACATTATCCGTCAAATCTCGCCACGTCCCCGCCGCGCCCGGAACCTTCGCTTGGCCACCCAATTTTCCTTCAATTCCCACCTCCCGCGCCACCGTAGTAACTTGATCTGCAAACGTCGCCAGCGTATCAATCATCTCGTTAATCGTATCTGCCAGAGTCGCAATTTCTCCCTTAGCTTCCAGCATTAATTTGCGCTTCAAATCGCCATTCGCCACCGCCGTCACAACCTTAGCAATACCCCGCACTTGCGCTGTCAAATTCCCCGCCATCGAGTTTACATTGTCGGTTAAATCTTTCCAAGTTCCCGCAACTCCTTTCACCTCAGCTTGACCGCCCAATTTACCCTCAGTTCCCACCTCCCGCGCCACCCGCGTCACCTCAGAAGCGAAGGAATTAAGCTGATCCACCATCACGTTAATAGTATCTTTCAACTCCAGAATTTCGCCTTTAACATCGACGGTGATTTTCTTAGACAAATCGCCATTTGCCACCGCTTTCGTCACTTCCGCAATATTCCGCACCTGCGCCGTCAAATTCCCCGCCATCAAGTTAACATTATCAGTTAAATCTTTCCAAGTTCCCCCCACACCCCGCACGTAAGCTTGCACGCCTAATTTACCTTCCGTTCCCACTTCTCTCGCCACCCGCGTTACTTCAGATGCGAAGGAACTCAACTGATCCACCATGATGTTAATCGTATTTTTCAGTTCGAGAATTTCGCCTTTAACATCTACGGTAATTTTCTTGGATAAATCGCCATTTGCCACAGCCGTTGTCACTTCCGCAATGTTCCGCACTTGGGCTGTTAAATTTCCCGCCATCGAGTTAACTGAATCCGTTAAATCTTTCCAGGTTCCGGCAACTCCTTTAACTTCTGCTTGCACGCCTAATTTCCCTTCTGTTCCCACTTCCCTAGCCACCCGCGTTACTTCAGATGCGAAGGAATTTAACTGATCCACCATCGTGTTGACAGTGTTTTTTAACTCCAGAATTTCACCTTTAACATCGACAGTAATTTTTTTAGATAAATCGCCATTTGCTACAGCAGTCGTAACAGCCGCAATATTCCGTACTTGTTCTGTCAAACTACCCGCCATAAAATTAACTGAATCCGTTAAATCCTTCCAAGTTCCTGCTACGCCTCGGACATCCGCTTGACCGCCCAGTTTACCTTCGGAACCCACTTCTCTAGCAACCCTGGTTACTTCAGATGCAAAGGAATTAAGCTGATCCACCATCACGTTAATGGTGTTTTTCAGTTCTAAAATTTCGCCTTTAACCTGTACCGTAATTTTTTTAGATAAGTCACCGTTAGCAACCGCCGTCGTCACCTCAGCAATGTTGCGAACTTGGGCTGTTAAATTCCCGGCCATTGAGTTAACAGAATCCGTTAAATCTTTCCAAGTTCCTGCTACTTCCTGCACTTCAGCTTGGACGCCTAATTTCCCTTCCGTCCCCACTTCCCTAGCCACCCTGGTGACTTCAGATGCGAAGGAATTTAACTGGTCAACCATCGTGTTGACGGTGTTTTTGAGTTCAAGAATTTCCCCTTTCACATCGACGGTAATTTTCTTGGATAAATCGCCCTTTGCCACAGCGGTTGTCACTTCAGCGATGTTGCGGACTTGTGATGTCAAACTGCCTGCCATGAAGTTAACACTATCAGTTAAATCCTTCCAAGTTCCCGCAACTCCTTTAACTTCTGCTTGACCGCCGAGTTTGCCTTCGGAACCCACTTCTCTCGCCACCCGCGTTACTTCAGATGCGAAGGAATTTAACTGATCCACCATGATGTTAATCGTGTTTTTTAACTCCAGAATTTCACCTTTAACATCTACGGTAATTTTCTTGGATAAGTCGCCATTTGCCACAGCAGTCGTCACGTCGGCAATGTTCCGCACCTGTGCGGTAAGATTACCCGCCATCGAGTTAACTGAATCCGTTAAATCTTTCCAGGTTCCGGCAACTCCCCGCACTTCAGCTTGCACGCCTAATTTGCCTTCGGTTCCTACTTCCCTAGCAACTCTGGTTACTTCAGATGCGAAGGAACTCAACTGATCCACCATGATGTTAATCGTGTTTTTCAGTTCGAGAATTTCCCCTTTTACATCTACTGTAATTTTCTTCGACAAATCGCCATTTGCCACAGCGGTTGTCACTTCCGCAATGTTACGTACTTGGGCGGTAAGATTTCCTGCCATTGAGTTAACTGAATCCGTTAAATCTTTCCAGGTTCCGGCAACTCCTTTAACTTCTGCTTGTACGCCTAATTTCCCTTCGGTTCCTACTTCCCTAGCCACCCGCGTTACTTCCGACGCAAAGGAGCTCAACTGGTCTACCATTGTGTTAACAATTTGCGCTGTTTGGAGGAATTCTCCTTTGAGGGGTCTGTCTTCTATTTCTAGGGCGATGGTTTGCGATAAATCTCCTTTTGCTACGGCCCGAATTACTCTGGCGGTTTCAGAGGTTGGTTGCACTAAATCTGTAATTAAGGTATTGACAGAATTTACGCTAGCTCCCCATGAACCCTCGGCGCTGCCGATGCTGGCCCGCTGGGCGATTTTGCCTTCTTTACCGACAACTGTGCCGATGCGATCGAGTTCGGCCGCCATTTTCTGATTGAGCTCGATAATTTCGTTAAGTTCGTCAGCAATTTTCCCCGCTAGACCGGTCTGATCTATGGGCATCCGAACTGAAAAGTCCCCTTTTTTGACAGCTACTAAGGTTCTGAGTAACTGTTTGGCATAACCATTATTGGAATTGGGGCTTGTTATCTGTGCAGTTGACATGACCGTTACCTTTGGCGAGTTTGAAGGGGAAGGGGGGGGAAGATTTTGGAGATTATTGATATTATCCGACTAAAGCAGTGTCTGATTGCTTCTATCGAAAGATAGATGACAAATTGCTGTTTATTAGATAATGAGTTGTGGGTTATTTTATACTGGCTAGCAGGCTCTTCTTGGTAACGAGTTAATTGTGGGGTGTCACGAACAGGCCCGAAAGCCTGTTCCACACTGTTCCACAAACAGTGAATGTTATTGTGGGGCGGGCAGGAGATCCCGCCCTACAGATTACCAACTGCGATTATTTCCAATTTTGCCACGAACTATTGAAAATAGAAGTACCCGGAAAGGCGATCGGATTCTTATTTTGTTGCAACCGCAACTGCAACACTTCCAAGTTCGACTCGCGGGACGGCAATTCGTCCACTAATTCATAAGGTAGAATCCCCTTTTCTAGGGAAAAAGCAGCCGTCACTCCCGCCGCCGCACCGGCAGACCATTCAAAAGAATGCACTCGATAAGCAGCGGCCGCTGTGTGGCTAACAGCAATACTTTTACCCGCCACTAACATATTGTCAATCTTTTGAGGAATCATTGCCCGCAGGGGGATTTGGAACGGATAAGCTTGCCCTTGACCTTTGCGAGTGCCTTCGCGTTCGGTATTTCCCGGCGCTTCCGGCGGGCTGTTGGTCATGCAGGGGTGAAAGTCGATCGCGTAATGACCGATACCCACAGAATCAGGATAAATCCTAGCGCGCGATCGCGATTTTGTATCCTCAACAGATTGACTTCCCACAGCCAAAGCCGGCGCATTCAAACCACCCACAGCCAACCACAAATTGCGATACTCTTCCTCCGACAAATTCTGGCGGTAAAAATCAGCCGTAAAGTCAGTGCGAGACATATCAACTTCCCACACCGTAAAACCTTGAGGCTGATTGAAACTCGGCCGCCCAATAATGCGCCGACCCTCCCGCATATAAGGATATTTAGAAAGTCCGTGTACCGTCCCCATCGGCGAATCCAACCCGCTCAAAAAACGATTGTTTGGATGAGGCTTTTTCACTCCATCTCCTAGCTGCGAGTCAGTAGTTCCTGTTACCAACCAGTAGAAAAATCCTTTGGCATTTTCCTCTCCTTTTCGCAAAGTTTCCGTTCGCAAACCGCCCATCCATCCCCCCGGTTGCAGTTGACCTGATGCTGACAACTGCTCGCGAGTGTAAATTAAATTATCTTGAGAATTGCCGGGACGATAGTCATTGCCCCAAGTCCAGTTTTGCATCGATATATCCCCAGGATAAATTGGGAATTGCTTCGGGTCTGAAGGTCGCTTTTCATCTGGTCTCATACTCCTGATTTGGCGGTAGCTGAAAACTAAAGGAAAGCTAGCCAATCTCTGCAATTCGTAGCTGTAGTAAGGAGCGTATTGTTGATAAAAAGACGGCACTTGATGCTGCTGCGGTTCCTTCGTTGCCTCCATCGCAAAGGTGTAGGTAAAACCTTGAGTGCAGTAAGGGTCGCCGGTGGGGCTGGCGGAGGAAGGTTCCAGAGGGGAACGCGGGTCAATTCCGAGGCGGTAGGGAACATCGGCAAGTCCGATCAATTCTCCTGTTTCAGTGGCATCTACAACATACCAATCAGCACCCCCCCTAGCCCCCCCTTGTAAAGGGGGGGAACTGGTGGAATTCCCCCCTTGTAAAGGGGGGGAACTGGTGGAATTTCCCCCTTGTAAAGGGGGGGAACTGGTGGAATTCCCCCCTTGTAAAGGGGGGGAACTGGTGGAATTCCCCCCTTGTAAAGGGGGGGAACTGGTGGAATTCCCCCCCCTTGGCAAGGGGGGGTTAGGGGGGGTTCCAGATGCTTTAGGAATAAACCGAATAATAGTTTTGTTAAAGCGCGGAGAATTTTCGTAGCGATAGGCATCTTCGATAGTCTGAGAAAGAGTTTCGGTGTTGATTGGCCCGGTGTTGGCGGCTGGTTTGTGTTGAATGGCGATCGCACTTTTAATTTGTTGACCCCCAACCGTATTCCCCGCCACAGCCGGAGTAATTGCTAGTTCTTTAATAACTGTATTGGGAAACCATTTCAGCGTGCCTTTGCCTTTTCTAGCGGCATCCTGCAAGATGTTAAAGAGAATTTTGTGACCGTCGTAGGGCATGAAACACGAATAGCTAACCCAACAGCCTCCGGGATTTAGCCGGCCGTAATGTTGCTCGATCCGCCGCCGCAATTCTAGGTAGCCGCGGGGGTAAAATAAGAGCGATCGCTGAGTATCTCTTTCATCGAGTGCGGAAGTTCCCTGGGAGGAAATTTGACCGCCTACCCAGTCAGTAATTTCAGTAAGGCAAACTGTGCGCCCCGCCAGCAAACCTTCGTAAGCGGTAGCAGCACCTGCGAGCCCGCCGCCTGCTACTAGAATGTCGCAAGTTTCTGCATTGTCCGGATTGCGGGGAGGTGCGGCAAATACTGGCGAAATGCTCCCCATCGCGGAAATTATACCGAGGGTGAGGCTAAGGATCGATCGACCTTTGAGCAAAAATAGATACTGTCGAAGTTTCATCGGAGATTGTGGAATTAATTTTGACATAGCGCGAAAAACACTCATCTCATCTAAATGTTTATTTTGCAGTATACTGTTATTTCGCGCTGTTGTCAGGGCAAACTTTTTTAGAGAAGAGGCATTAATACCCGCAACAACTATTGAACAGCCGAATTTACATCATGCTCAAAATTGTCAATTTTTTTAGATCCTTGATTCCGTTTGAGAGTTTAACAATTACCACCAGTTTAACTTTTTCGGAAGTTATGTCACGGTTGGAGGAAGTTGTCAGTCCTCCCAAACTTTTTAGAGTAACACTACCCTTTAGTCCACCACCTGCCAAACCCTATGAAGGAACAATTTATGGCAAAAAATTCAAAATCAATCGCATCATCATCGGTCGCAATTCATTTATTCCCATTATAGAAGGAGATATACATCCTCAAAAGTTCGGTTGTTATATAAAAATTCGGATGAGTTTACATAAAATAGTTCTAGGATTTATGATTCTTTGGCTGTGGACAACGGGCAGTATAGGAATCTTTGCTTTATTTGCTTGGTTAGTCGAACCATCCGTGGGAGCCATATTTTTACCAATTTTAGGAATGTTTATTTTTGGCTGGCTTTTGTGCTTGATTCCCTTTAAGATAGAAGCAAAAGCAGCTATAAAATTTTTGTCTATTTTGTTAACATAAAGTAATCGATCGCGACAATATTTTAGCTGTATTGTTAAAAACAATCTGGCTTCATCTGCGGCTAAAAAAAATCAACTTTCCGGGATTACCCATGCGTCAAAACCAACTGAAACAAAAAATTAAACAAGGCGAAACAGTCGTCGGTTTATTTATGAACTGCCCTTATCCCGCATTCATAGAAATCTGCGGTCACGCTGGATTCGACTTTGCGGTTATCGACATGGAACACGGCCCCCTGCACCCGCTTGCTGCTGAAGATTTGTGTCGCGCCGCCGACTGTAGCGGAATTGCACCCATTGTTCGCGTCAGCAAAAACGACGGGCCGCAAATTCAACGAGCTCTAGACATCGGCAGTGCAGGGGTTCAAGTACCTCAAATTGAAAGCAAAATCGATGCCGAAACCGCTGTCAAAAGCGCTAAATACAGTCCTCTGGGCACGCGAGGTCTTTCCTTCGCTACGCGGGCGGGACTTTACACCGCCGCAGGTACAAATATCACTGACAAACTCAACGAAGAATCCTTAGTTGTGATTCATGTCGAAGGCAAAGGCGGCATCGACAACCTGGCAGAAATTGTGACTGTGCCAGAGGTGGACGTGATTTTTCTAGGGCCTTACGATCTGTCACAGTCGATCGGCATTCCCGGCCAAGTCCGCGATCCCCGAGTCATCGACATGATGCAGGAGGCAGTGCAAACCATCCGCAAAGCAGGCAAAGCCGCCGGTACTTTTGCCGAAAACCCCGAAATCGCCCAGCAGTGGATTGATGCTGGCGTTCAGTACGTCGCGCTTGGGGTGGATGTTGCCGTTTTCCTGCGGGCCTGTCAGTCGCTGGTGAAAGCAGTCGATCGATTTTAGATTTTAGATTTTAGATTTTAGATTTTGGATTGGGGATTGGGGATTTTGGATTACAAGAAGAACAATGCCCCGGATTCATCTTGCAAGCTTTACGATATCTTTGCAATTTTGGTAGTGTCTTTTACGACACATACAAAAATCATGCGCTAGAGTAGAAGCATACACCTCCTCCAGGCAAATTAGGGAGGGGAGCAAGGCTTCAGGGAGTAAAATCTATGAAAACCGTATTAGAATCCATTCATTTGGATTATGCCTTCATGTTTACTTTCAAAAAAGTAAACTCGATTAAGCTAGAAGGTTTCAAGGAATTTTTTGACGATATGCCTGTCGATCCGTATGTGAAAGGTAAGTATCGTTCGAGAAGATTGTCGCGGTTTGCAGTCAACGGAAATGAGTTAGTTAAGTTGCCTCACGGCTATTTGTATCAAAGCAAAACATACAATCCGCTAGTGGGCGATATCCGGCGGGAATTTGCCGAATTGGACGATCGGCTAATCGCCCTCGATAATTTCAAACAGATGATTTTTGCTTTTTTCGATTCCTGCAAAATTCACCCGGAAGCTGAAATCGGCATCCATCAAATCAGGACGACTTGTTCGCCAAACAATTTCGGCAACCCCGCACCGGAAGGCATTCACCAAGACGGTACTGATTTTATCGGGATTTTCTCAGTTGACAGAACTAATATTGTAGGCGGGGAAACGCATTTGTACTTGGCTAAAAAAGAGAAGCCTGTTTTTAATAAAATTCTGCATCCGGGAGAATTGCTGTTAGTTAACGACCACGAGTTTTTCCACTTTACTACACCGATTAAACCGGAATCTGAAGGAGTGGGAACCAGGGATGTCTTTGTGCTGACTTCTCCGAGTTTGCTTACCGATTGAGTAGAGTTGAGCAATTGGGCGTCTTTCCTTCGTAGTGAGGATTTTAGTCCTCTCTCTGGCGTTTATTCAATCATGACTCAAGTCCTTACTACAAACCTTTCGTTCGTAGTGAGGACTTTATTTGTCTTTCTGGCGTTTAGTCAATCATGACTAAAGTCCTTACTAAGCTGTTGCGACATTTAATATCATGTCCGGTCAATTAACCATGATTCCTGTAGGGGCGCGTTCGCCAATATATTAAATAGAAACGGGAAAATCTGTAAACCCGCCCCGGCTTTTAATCGCGGTCAATCGATTGGACATAATATAAATTGTCTGTAAAAAAAAATACAGTCTTGTGGCGTGTCCCGCCCGCCCTGAAAATATAACTTAAATGCGCGACAGCTTACCAACCTGCATATTTTCCTAAAAAAATAGGTTTATGCGTCTAACAACTCACAGATAAATCTTATCGAAACTTCCGTTCAGATTCTTGAATGGGAACATCATTAATGCTAGCTTCACGTCTTCGCATTAACCCATTTTCGGCAAATTCCCACTGTTCGTTACCATAGGCGCGATACCAGTAGCCAGAATCATCGTGCCACTCATACTCAAATCGCACAGAAATCCGATTCTCTGTAAAACTCCACAGTTCTTTCTTTAAACGGTAATCTAATTCCTTTGCCCATTTTCGTCTTAAAAAAGCCTTGATTTCTTCCCGTCCGCTGAAGAATTCGGCACGGTTTCGCCACTGAGAATCTTCCGTATAAGCTAAGGCTACTCGTTCGGGATCGCGGGTATTCCAGGCATCTTCAGCAGCTTGAACTTTGGCTTTAGCCGTTTCCAAGGTAAAGGGCGGTAGAGGTGGTTTAGTTTCCATCAGCTTGGTTTTTTGTGATTATAAAATATCTGGTGCGGGATGCTCGCGCTACAGAGAGAGTTTGGGGAATTTGATATCAATCCTCAGCATCGGGATCGATTCCCATTGCTCGCAGTCGATCGGCTAACTGGGTGACTTTTCGCTCTGCTTGTTCGGCTCTTTCCCGTTCTTGTTCGGCTCTTTCCCGTTCAATTTCAACTTGTTCGGAGCCAGTTAACAGCAAATTCCCCTGGGAATCCCACCACCGCAGCCAAAGAAGTTCTTGATTTTGATAGCTTCCCTGCCACAGTCCCAATTCTACATCTAGTACAGGAATGGGATAGTGACCGCGTTCGTTTGGCTCCATCCTTCGATACACAAAATCTATCAGGTGATAGACTTCTAAATTGCCCGTTCTCATTTCATAAATACCGTAGTAAGGAATGCGGATAATTCTCTCGTACACCCAAAACTTACCCGGTTTAGTGGTGGTACCGTCAGCGGCCACAGTCAAGGGAGTACGATCGCGCTCTTCCTCTCCATTACCGCTAGCAAATTCTAAAGCAATGAACGGAGCCATGTGTTCCCGCCAAAGTACATAAGAACGGCGAAAACCGTCAAGTGTTGCGGGTACATTCGGCACGTAAAACCAATCCGGTGCTTCGGCACCTCGCTCTGGCGGGTCAGTTTCTCGCCAGTAAATGCCGCAATCTTGCCCGATCGCATATTGTCCGTCTGGATGCAGCCGCTCTACAACCGGCCCGATCGAATCTGTCAGAATGATGCTCTGAGGATGCTCCTGAAAATTTTTCACAAATGTACCGTCTTCGTCTGGCAGTTGGGTATGATCGGGGAATGCAGGAGGCAGACCTGTAGCAGTTATTGTCTCATTCATAGCCTTTTCCGTGCAGTTATGTTTGATTGTACTACGAAATTTTAGATCGAGCTGATTTGAAACTTTAGCTAATATTAACTAAACCCAGCTAACCACAGCGGAAGCATCAACAGCAACCCGACAGAAGTGATGGCGATGCTGCTAGCTAACAAATCGCGATCGAGCTCGTAGACTTCTGCTAAAATCAACACGGAAAGAGCTGTGGGCGTTCCCGACATCAACACCAACACGAACCTCGGATCGCCGCTCAATCCGAAATAACTAGCACCCAATCCGATTAGCACCGGCACAATTACCACTTTTAACAGCGACGGGATTAAGGCCAGTTCAAAACTTTCCCATTTCTTAATAGACCTCAGCCGGATGCCAACCAGCAGCAAAGCACTGGCAATTACCACCCAAACAGCCGTCTGCAATCCCGATTCCACTATTTCGGGCAGGGGGATGTTTCTAGTATAAAAACCAATTAAAAATGCCCACAGGGCGGGAACTGTCAGCACGTCCCGGATCTGAGTCCACCAGTGATTTTTTTGCTCGGAGTTCCCAAAATAGCTAGCAATAAATACACCGAAACAATAAGTTCCAATAACATTGTTAGTGACGCTGTATAAGACAGCCCAGTTGTTGTTATCGGTGCTGATGATAGACGGGGTGATTGCTAATCCAACAAAGCCCGTATTCCCTAACATCGCCGCTAGGATAAAACTCCCTTCGCTCGATCGCTTCAGGGAATTAAAATTTACTAAAAATAAATTGACTAGAGAATTCTTGCCCTGAAAATAGGGCTTTTGGATGTGGGCCGCACTCAGCCGGCGCAATAATACCCAAGTCAGCCAAGCAAAACTCGTACTCAGAAATAACACGAATATGGCGATCGCCGGCGTGAATCCCACAGCACCCGAAAAATCGCTCTGACGGGCTAAAACTAGAATTTGCAGCGGTATCCCAATCCAGAAAAGAAAGTGGCTCAGCAGCTTGGGAAAATCAACTGGGATGTACCGAAATAGCAGCAGTCCTAAGCCCGTCCAGATAACTAGAGGCGTATAAGCGTGAAATAAGGTTTCAATCATAAAAAATTAACTAGACAATTGGAAATGCCTCTATCTATTAATAGTAATGCTAAAATCCGTTTAAAAAATGCGAATTTTTGTTAGCGGAACCCTCGAAAAGGCTCGCACTTGCACGCTTTTTCGTCCTAGCGTGTTCGCAGCAGTGCCAGCCAGAAAATTTCCGCCCAAATTCCCGCACCTTCCCGGGCACAATCCTCAGACTGGCAGCCCAAAATGCTTGCAGCTTTTTGCCTTCAGTTTCACAAAACCTCTGTTAATTTGACCAATGTGCGATCGAGCTATCTTCCCTTTTCCGAACATACGTGCAACGTTTTCCTGCCGTTTTGCTCGAAGGGAAATACGGCGATACTAAAGCTGCTGATGACTTGTACTCATCAATTCAATTTCAAAGCGTTAACAGGCACCTCATCCCAAGAACTAACAGTCCGCAAGGTAGCAACCCAGCCCTGCTGTTTTTGCTCAGCCGTCAAATTCTTCTCAAAAGATTCGTGGCAATCCTTCGCTTGAGTCTCATCGCAACAAGCAATACAAGAATAAAGAATACCAGACGGATCGATTTGCTCGTTTACCCAAATAATCACGATCTACTCTCCCAATTAACTTAACTATTATCTAAATTTTCCTATATTTTTGTCCATTAATTAGGTCGGTATTAATTAACTCGCGTGCGGCATTTTAGGTTAACAGGCAAGATGCCTGTTCCACATACAGGCAAGATGCCTGTTCCACACACAGGCAAGATGCCTGTTCCACATACAGGCAAGATGCCTGTTCCACATACTGTTCCACACACAGGCAAGATGCCTGTTCCACACACAGGCAAGATGCCTGTTCCACATACAGGCAAGATGCCTGTTCCACATACAGGCAAGATGCCTGTTCCACATACAGGCAAGATGCCTGTTCCACAACAGATGAATTTTTTGTGGGGAGTAGGGGTTGGGCTTCTAGCCCGCCCTGAATTACTTCGATGCCAAAGTTGCCAAAGACTCGCCCGCAACCCGGCAAATCCGCCAGTCGGGCATCACATCAGCACCGATACCCTTGTAAAATCCGATCGCCAATTCATTCCAATCCAAAACACTCCATTCCAAACGCCCGCAGCCTTTTTCTAATGCCAACTGCGCTAAATAAACTATCAAAGACTTGCCAATTCCCCGCCCTCGAAACTCAGGGATCACAAACAAATCTTCTAAATAAATTCCCGGCTGAGTCAAAAAAGTAGAATAATTGTAAAAAAATAGCGCCCAGCCCACCACTCGATTTTCGCACTCGGCTAAAATCGCTTCAGCAAAAGGTCGTGAGCCAAACAAATGATGTTCCAAATCAACGGCATTGCCAGTAACGGCATGAGATAATTTTTCGTACTCAGCTAAAGCTTTAATCAAATCAAACAGCACCGGCACGTCGGCGCGGGTAGCGGGGCGCAAAATTACCTCAGAAGACATAAATAAGTAAGCAGTACGCGACAATCAACTATTAAAAATACCACATCTAGACATTTTTAATTTGTAATATTTAATTAAGGCTCGTCAATTAAATAATTTCCCTTTTTTCTTGTGGGATGGGCGTCCCGCCCGTCCAGAAAGGATGGGCGGGACGCCCATCCCACAAGAAACATGAAAAGTGGATTTTATTTAATTCTCATTCCTAAGCTTTTCCACATTAAACCAGCATATTTACGGTGGCATCGGACTGCCACATCACAATAATTTTAAAATTTTTCCAAATGCCAACTCACTTTTTTTTACTTTATTTCAACCAGCCCTTCAATCTTTCCGTCACTTGAGGGCGGCGCAGCTTTCGCATTGCCTTATTTTGAATTTGACGGACTCGTTCGCGGGACAAATTGAACAAACTGCTGACCTCTTCTAAAGTGTAAGGTTCGCCGGTCAGCAAACCGTAACGCATAGCAACAATCTCTTTTTCCCGCTCAGTCAAAATACTGTCCAACACCTCCAAAATATCCTGGCGCATCATCATCTCATTCATCTGAGCTTCGGGAGATTGCGTCGCGTTATCTTCGAGAACATCCAAAAGTTCGGAACTTTCTTCTGAGCCGATGCGGTGGTTGAGAGACAAAGATTGCCGGCGTACTTGCTGGAGGTAGCGAAGCTGTTCGCAACTAACTTCCATTTCTCTAGCAAGTTCAGTTTCATTTGGATTGCGTTGAAGAGAACGCCTCAAATCTCGATAAACTTTTTTGAGTTTATTTAACTGTTCGACAATGTGAACAGGCAAGCGAATCGTCCGCCCTTGATTGGCAATTGTCCGGGTAATTCCTTGGCGAATCCACCAATAGGCATAGGTAGAAAATTTGTAACCCTTCTCCGGATCGAACTTTTCGGCGGCCCGATTTAAACCTAAAGCTCCTTCCTGAATTAAATCGAGAAAAGGCACGCCCCGATTGAGATAGCGTTTGGCAATCGAAACCACCAAGCGCAAATTCGAGCTGATCATTTTCCGTTTCGCCGACTGACACTGGTGGCGAAGCTGTTGCAGTTGAGTTTCGCTTATCCCCAAAGCCGCTGCGAGTTCAGCTTTTGTCGGCACTCTGTCCAATTCCTGCTGCAAACGCTGTTCCTGTTCATCCAGGGCTACCAATTCTTGAACGCGGCGCGCCAACTCTACTTCTTCGGCTGCTGTCAGTAGAGGATACCGAGCCATTTCTTTGAACAAAGCTCCCACTGGATCGTCGGCAGACCAGTTGTTGTATGCTGACGATCGAGTTACCGCCGGACGATCGATCTCGGTGTCTTCATCTTCTGCGATCGCGAATGAGGCTTCGGGTGCCACCGCAAAACTGCCTAGGTCAGATTCTGCCATATCGTGCTTGGTGTCGGTGGAAGGATTTGAAAAGTATCCCTTAACTTTAACGAATTTAACCCGAAATTTCCGAAATCCCAAATCCGAAATCCCAAATCCCAAATCAATTAGTTCGGGCTAGTAAAGGAGCAGCCTGCAACAACTGCTGAGTGTAAGGGTGCTGCGGATTAGTAAAAATATCCCTAGTCTTACCGATTTCAACAATTTTTCCAGCATTCATTACCGCAATACGATCGCAAAAAAATCTCGCCACCCACAAATCGTGCGTAATAAACAGATAAGTCAAATTAAATTCCTGCTTCAACTCCAACATCAGCTCTAAAACTTGAGTCTGCACGCTGGCATCCAGCATACTCACAGGTTCGTCGCAAATTATCAGTTGCGGGCGAGTAATTAAAGCGCGGGCTATAGAAACTCGCTGCTGCTGTCCTCCCGACAATTCCCCCGGATAGCGGCGAAAGAAATCCTCCCCTGGAGTTAAACCCACCCGCTCTAACATTTGGATTACTTGTTTTTTAGCTTCGCTGGCATTAGCTAATTTGTGAATAAATAAAGGGTCAGCAATACTTTGCCCGACTGTCATCATCGGATTCAGGCAAGCGTGGGGGTCTTGAAAAATCATTTGCATTTCGCGGCGGTGCTTCCTCACAGCATCGCGGCTCAGGGCAGTTATATCTATTCCTTGAAATTCAACTTTGCCGCCAGTCGCGGTAATTAGCTGCAAAATCGTGCGTGACAAGGTACTTTTGCCGCAGCCTGACTCCCCCACCAGCCCTAGGATTTCTCCCCGTTCTAGCTCTAAACTAACGCCGTCTACGGCTTTAATTACCTGCCGATTCCTGGAAAACAACTGATCTAATAAATTGCTTTCTAAACTGTAGTGTTGCTGCAAATTCGTTACTGTCAAAAGAGGCGAATTTGACTGAGACTTAAGCCGATAATTTTCCTTCTCCCTTCTATCCGTTACATCCGTTACATCCGCTACAAAATCCGTTGCCGAACTTCCTTCTTCCTTCTGAATGTGCAAAGCTGCTTTGAGGAGCGATCGAGTATATTCGTGCTGCGGCTGTTCAAAAACGTTTTTCACCGGCCCTGTTTCTACGACTTTACCGCCGTACATCACCGCAATGCGATCGCAATACTCAGCCACCATCGCCAAATCGTGAGAAATCAACAAAATAGCCGTTCCCCGTTCCTCGCAAAGTCTGGTTAATTCCTGCAAAATCTGAGCAGCTACAGTTACGTCCAAACTTGTAGTCGGTTCGTCCGCCACAATTAATTTGGGATCGAGCAAAAGAGCCAAAGCAATTGCTACTCTTTGCCGCATTCCGCCGCTAAATTCGTGGGGAAATTGCGACCAGCGAGACGCGGGAATTTTCACAGCTTCCAAAATGTCGATCGCCCGTTTCTTAGCAAGCTTGCGATCCAAATTCGGTCTGTGAGCTTGCAAAGTCTCGATGCAATGTTCTCCTACAGTCATCAAAGGATCGAGACGAGTCATCGGATCTTGAAAAATCAATGCTACAGCTTCGCCCCGAAATTGTCTCAGCCGCGAAGCATTCATCTCAAACACCGACTCTCCAGCAAAACTAACTCGCCCCTCAATCAGCGTTGAATCCGGCAGCAACCGCATCGCCGCCCTTCCCAAAGTTGACTTACCGCACCCAGACTCCCCAACTAATCCGAGCTTTTCCCCCGGTTTCAGCGTCAGGGAAACCCCGTCAACGGCCCAACCGGATTGTCCCCGCCGCTGAGGATAAGCTACTCGCAGATTGTCAACGGAAAATAGAGAAGAGTCATTAGTCATTAGTCATTAGTCCTTAGTCAATCGATTTTTGATTTTTGATTTTGGATTTTAGATTAAAGAATTAAAGCATTAACTTGCGCGAGATAAATTCGGGGGCTTGTATCCTGGAGCCTTTCGGTCAGTAGTCAGCGGTCAGTTGTTATTTGTTATTTGTTATTTAATGGTCAATATACTGGCTGTTAGTTGTTACTTCTTAGTGTTTCAGAGTTATTAGTTATGGGCAAGAGACTGCTCTGATGTTTGTAAATACAAATAAAAATAGCTACAAACAAAGCTTTTATTAGTACATCATTCACCGAGCAACTGATAACTGACAACTGACAACTGACAACTAACAACTGACAACTGACAACTGACAACCATCAACTGACTAAATTTCCCTTCGCTTCAACTCAGCTCTCCGCAGTATGTAAGTAGCGGCACAATCTGCGTGAGGATGGTCTGCTAAAACTTCCGCGAGTTCCAACACATATCCGGCGATATCCGGCCCCAGCTTCTCAGTCAGCACTTGACGTTCCCGAGAGGCGAGTTCTTGCACGCGGGCCTTAGCTTGCCAATTCGGAGAAAACATCTTGTCAATCTCGGTGTGGAATCCCAGACTTTCGAGAATGTCCCACTCGCCGTTATCGCACCAAATGCCCCCGCACAACATACAGCGCTCTATGTAAAAGGGCACTCTGCTGAAAGGAACTTTCGCCCGCGACAGATAGTGACCGTCTTCGGGACACAGCGCTGCTTTGCTGTCGTAGGGAGACGGCGTGAATTCTATGCCGAGAGTCCCTGTCGGATCAGGCTTCTCGGATTTGTTGTACCACTGGCTTTGCTCTTTTTGCCAAGCTTCGTATTCTCTGCCTGGAATCCAGATACCGTAACAGTTTGGACACCACTGCACGGACATACGGCCGGCTAAGGTACCGCCTTCTAAATTGGGATGTTTACATTTTGGACATTCCACCGCTTTATTTCTCCTTGCCTTATTAATTCCCTGTTAATTCAATTATTAATTCTGTATCTAGGCGGGCCCTGAAAAACCAGAATTTTTTTGCAGCAGCGCGCCGCAGTAGCCAATTAGCGTGTTGAGCCGCGCGATCGCCGCAGTTTGCCTCGCCTTTGCTGTCGCTGGCTGGCGCGACGCTTGCAAAAAGGTGACATCTGTCCCCAATAACCGCAGTTGCTTGTGAATTTCCGTCAAATAGGACTGCTCTGGGGGTGTTTCTGAGGCGTCTAACTCATCGCTTTCGGCTCTCATAATTTGGTTTCCGAAAAATTGTTGCACTTTTGTGTATTCGATCGCCAGCGCGGCCCGATCCAGATTCTCCTGTGCAGCAGTTCTTTGTAGTTGTTCTAGCGCTTGCTGTAATTCTTGGTAGCACTGGCGGCGGTCTTCGGACAATATCATGATTTTGTAAACAAATTTGTATTTATAATCAAAGTAGATACTTACTTAAGTTTGCTCATAGGGAGGGAAGCTGTGCGTTTTTGGAGCTATTCCCTGTTTTGTGAGAACTTTTTTTGATTTGCTGCCCTGACTCTACCCTTCTGGCTGCTGCTTTTAGTTTAGCGTTGCCGGTAAATGCCGATCGCCCGCAACCTCAACGGCTACCGCCAAAATATGCTTATTTTACCCGATTTTCCCCGATCGACAGACTGCAGCGGCGGCAGTGGTGTCACTATCTTTTGCTACCTGCGAGGGGGGGCGACTCGGAATTAGATAGGTATAGTTTGAGAAAAATCGACTATTTTTTTGAATTGCAAATTGTGGCATTCAATTAGTTTAGTATAGCTAAACACATAATTTCGGCAATTCAACCGAAAACCGGCTTTTAACCATTTGTATTTCTAAGTTTTAAAGGTGTACCCCATGAACGCGAACACTCTGACTCCCTCTCCTTCGATCGATCCTGCGGTAGTTCCCGATTGGCTGCAAGAATGCCTGAATGCTCGATCGGAGCCTGATGGCGACCCTAACCCGAATTGTTCGACGGACGACAGCTTAATTTGTCGGGCCTTTGAATTTGCCCGCGACTTGCACGAAGGACAATACCGCAAATCTGGAGAACCTTACATTTGCCATCCGGTAGCTGTCGCTGGAATACTCCGGTATATGGGCGGCAACAACGTCATGATTGCCGCCGGCTTCCTCCACGACATTGTTGAAGATACAGATATTACTCTCGAAGAAATAGAACAGCGGTTCGGCGCGGAAGTGCGGCAGTTGGTTGAAGGTGTCACCAAGCTTTCTAAGTTTAATTTTTCCAGCAAAACAGAGCGCCTTGCGGAAAATTTCCGCCGAATGTTCCTAGCAATGGCTAAAGATATTCGCGTCATTGTCGTCAAACTCGCAGATCGGCTGCACAACATGAGGACTTTGGAGCATTTGTCCGAAGAAAAGCAGCGCAGTATTGCCCTAGAAACCCGAGATATTTTTGCTCCCCTAGCGAACCGTTTGGGTATCGGCCGCTTTAAGTGGGAATTGGAAGATTTAGCCTTTAAATACCTGGAACCCGAAGCTTACCGCGAAATTCAGGAATTGGTGGCGGTGAAGCGGGTCGATCGAGAAACTCAACTCGCAGAAGTCACAGATAGTTTGCGAGAAAGGCTTGACAATTTAGGCATTAAATGCTATGAAGTTAGCGGTCGTCCCAAACATTTGTACGGAATTTATGGGAAGATGCAGCGCCGCCAAAAAGGCTTTAATCAAGTGTACGATATTGCGGCGGTGCGGATCATAGTAGAAACCAATGATGACTGTTATCGGGCTTTGGCGATCGTCCACGATTCTTTCCGCCCGATTCCCGGCCGCTTTAAAGATTATATCGGTTTACCAAAAGCCAACCGCTATCAATCTTTGCACACGGGAGTAATCGGAACCAGCGGCCGCCCCATCGAAGTGCAAATCCGCACCGTAGCAATGCACCACATAGCAGAATACGGCATTGCCGCCCACTGGAAATACAAAGAAACCGGCGGTTCTAACACAAAAGTCACCGGCGACGACGAAAAATTTACTTGGCTGCGGCAACTCCTAGAATGGCAAAGCGACCTCAAAGACGATCGCGAATATTTACAAAGCATTAAAGACAACTTATTCGACGAAGATATCTACGTTTTTACTCCTAACGGAGACGTGATTGCTCTCAATAGCGGCTCAACTCCCGTAGATTTTGCTTACCGCATTCACACCGAAATTGGCAATCACTGCACCGGTGCCAGAGTCAACGGGCGAATGGTAACACTAGACAAGGTTTTAAAGAACGGCGATATTGTAGAAATCTTGACCCAAAAAAACGGCCATCCGAGTTCCGATTGGCTGAATTTTGTCAAGACAAACGGAGCAAAAAACCGAATTCGCCAGTGGTTGAAGCGATCGCACCGAGATGAAAACCTCGCTCGCGGCCGAGAATTGCTGGAAAAAGAATTAGGTAAAAACGGATTAGAATCTTTGCTAAAATCTGAACCCATGCAGTCTGTGGCTCAGCGCTGCAACTACCACAGCGTCGAGGATTTAATCGCCGGTTTAGGCTACGGAGAAGTCACCTTAAATCTCGTAGTAAATCGACTGCGAGATTTAGTAAAAGTGCAGCAAAAAATTGAAGCTGCTCCCGCAGCAACCCACGAATTGCCCCAGCTAATACCTGCATCGACGACACCGAAACCAGTACCGAGTTCATCTCCGAGCAAATCGCCGATCGCAGGTGTAGAGGGATTGCTCTACCATTTAGCCGGCTGTTGCTGTCCGATTCCTGGGGAATCAATTATTGGAGTTGTGACTCGCACTCGCGGAATTTCGATTCACCGACAACGATGTTCAAATGTTGAAAGCGTACCTGGGGATCGGTTGGTTCCCGTGAGTTGGAATTCCAGCAACCGCAATGAATCTCGACCAAATACTTATCCGGTTAATATTCAAATTGAAGCCCTCGATCGAGTGGGAGTTCTCAATGATGTTTTATCGCATTTGAAGGACAACCAAGTAAACGTTCGCAGCGCTCAAGTCAAAACATATCCCGGATTGCCGGCCTTAATTGACTTGTGCATGGATATCCAGGATAAACAACAGTTCGAGCGCACTTGTATGCAAATTAAAAAGATGAGCGATATTTTGAATTTGCGGAGGCTGAGTGAAGGGACTTAGAAATTTAATTTAGCGGCTGATGCGGGAAATTGGTAAGTAGTAATTGAAAATAAACTTTTCTATTTAAACTCTTAACAATTCCCAAACTAGCCGCAGTCTGCTGTTACCAAACAGTAAGAATAATTTACGAGAAATAAGTTAAAGCATGGATGACAGTCAGTTAGAAAATCTCCTCAAAGACATTGAATCCGATCGAGTAGAGCGCAAGGCCTCAACATCCGATAGGGGTAAACTCCGTCAGGCTATATGCGCTTTTGCCAACGACTTGCCAAACCACCAACAGCCAGGGGTACTATTTATAGGTGTTAATGATGATGGAAGCTGTGCCAATTTGAGCATCACCGATCAACTGTTACTAACCCTCTCGGATATGCGTTCAGATGGAAATATACTGCCTTTTCCCGCGATAACCGTGCAAAAGCGAACGCTTGCGGGATGCGAGTTAGCAGCAGTCATTGTAGAACCATCAGATGCACCCCCTGTCCGCTATGAGGGGCGAATCTGGGTACGGGTGGGCCCCCGCCGCGCTACTGCCACAGCCGAAGAAGAGCGCCGTCTCTCAGAAAAACGGCGTTCCAGAGATTTACCTTTTGATATTCAATCTTTGCCTTCCGGGACACTAGATGACTTAAATTTAACTTTATTTCAACAGGAATATCTACCTTCAGCATTGCCTAGTGACATATTAGAAGAAAATCAAAGAACCGTCGAACACCAATTAGCATCAGTAAGATTTATTACCAGTTTACCGTCAATTCAGCCAACAAATTTAGGTATATTGGTAGTAGGAAAAGACCCAAGGCAATTGATACCGGGTGCTTACATTCAATTTTTGCGAATTGAGGGAACTGAGCTAACCGACCCAATTAAAGACCAGAAAGAAATTGCCGGGCCACTTTCTATGATGCTGAGAGTGTTAGATGAAATACTGCAATCTCATATCTCAATAGCTTCTGATATTACCGCTCAGTCAGTGGAAATCCAGCAGCCAGATTACCCGTTAGTAGCACTGCAACAGCTTGCTAGAAATGCGCTCTTGCACCGCACCTATGAAGGGACGTATGCACCAGTAAGAATTACCTGGTTTAGCGATCGCATTGAAATTCAAAACCCCGGGGGGCCCTTTGGACAAGTTAACAGACAAAATTTTGGTAGGCCTGGAATCACTGACTACCGCAATCCAAACTTAGCAGAAGCCTTAAAAAATCTTGGTTATGTACAAAGGTTTGGAATGGGTATCGCCATAGCTCGCAATTCACTGCAAAAAAATGGCAGTCCACCACCGGAGTTTGTTGTCGAAGATGCTCATGTTTTAGTAATTATTAGGAGGCATCCGTGACAGTACCCATTATTGCTTTTTTCAATAATAAAGGTGGCGTCGGTAAAACTTCGCTAGTATATCATTTAGCCTGGATGTATCGCAATTTAGGAATGCGGGTGCTAGCAGCAGATTTAGACCCCCAAGCCAATCTGACTGCTGCTTTTCTAGAGGAAGAACGTTTAGAAGAATTGTGGGAAGGCAATAACCGACCTAACACAGTTTTTCGCTGCGTACAGCCTTTAGTTAGAGGAATTGGTGATATTGCTACTCCAGAAGTAGAGCACATTGAAGAAAGATTGGGACTCTTGGTAGGAGATTTATTGCTCTCTGGATTTGAAGATGACCTCTCAGCAGAATGGCCCGGCTGCACCGATCGCAAGGAGCGTTCTTTTCGGGTCATTTCTGCTTTTTGGCGACTCTTGCAAGAAGCAGCAACAGTTCATCAAGCTGATGTAGTTTTGACAGACATCGGCCCGAATTTAGGAGCGATTAACCGGGCCGCTTTGATTGCAGCTAACTATGTAGTAGTTCCTCTATCACCGGATTTATTCTCACTGCAAGGATTGAAAAATCTCGGCCCAACTCTCAGACGCTGGCGGCAAGAATGGCTAGAAAGATTAGAGAAAAATCCTGCGCCTGATTTAAAGCTTCCTCAAGGTCAAATGCAACCTGTTGGTTATATTGTCCTGCAACACTCGGTACGGCTAGACCGCCCAGTGAAAGCTTATCAGCGATGGATTGCACGGATTCCTAATATTTATCGGGAAGCTGTGCTCAATGAATCGGAAAATAGCACACTTTCCATCGCCGAAGATCCTCACTGTTTAGCTTTGCTAAAACACTATCAGAGTCTGATGCCGCTTGCCCAGGAAGCCCATAAACCTATGTTCCACCTCAAACCTGCAGATGGTGCAATTGGTTCTCACATCCAGGCCGTGCAAAGTGTTTACGGAGACTTTAAAAAGCTAGCTCATAAAATTGCTGAAACCGTAGAAATCCCAATACTTACCAATTTCTAATCCCAAATTTTAAGTAAGCTGCTACGCCTATAAAGTGAACTTTTAGGAGAGAAACTACCCATTACTTTGCGCTAGGTGCGGGCTTTGAGTCGCCCAACTTTTGCTGCAAAAAATCCCGGGCCACTTGTCCCGCTTCCTGCCGTTCCCCGTCAACTTGATAGTTGAGTTTCCGCATATCTTCCTCGGAGATTTTACCGCCCAATTCTGCGAGAACTGAACGCAATTCCGGGTATTTTTCCAAAATTTGCGATCGCACAACGGGAACTGCTTCGTAGGGCGGGAAATAGCCCTTGTCATCTTTGAGAACTACTAAACCTAAACTTTGAATCAAACCGTCCGTCGTATTGCCAGCAATCACATCTACTTCTTTTTGTTGCAGCGCTTGGTAAAGCAATCCTAACAGCAACTCCTTCGGTTGTTCTCGAAATTTAATCCCGTAAGTTTTAGCCAATCCGGGAAACCCATCTTCTCTCTCGTTAAATTCTGGGCCGAAACCAGCCCGGAGGTTAGGTGCAGCTTTCCCAAGTTGCGAGAGAGTTTGTAGATTGAGTTTTTTGGCATCGTCTCCCCGCACAATAATCGCAAAACTGTTATTAAATCCCAGCGGTTGCGTCCATTCTGCTTTAAACTGTTTGGGATATTCTTGTTTGAGGTAATCGAGGACTTTTTTGGGGTCAGAAATCGGTTTCTGTTTGAGCAGGTTGGCGTAAGCAGTACCCGTGTATTCGACGTACAAATCGATTTTACCCGCTGTTAGGGATTGATGGCAAAGCGAACCTCCCAGATTCAGTTCTCGTTCTACTTTGATATCTGTTTTAGCTTCGATATGGCGTGCTAAAATTTCGGCGAGGATGACTTGTTCGGTAAAGTCTTTCGAGCAGATGACAACTTGCTTTTCGGGCTTAGAGGTACATCCTGCTACTGCAAGCAAGCAAAGCAGCCAGCAGGAATAGAAAAAAAAATCGTTCTTAGATATTTTCATGACTTAACTCAAATTAAGCATCTACAATTAATACCTTATAAGTTATAGCATAAAGCCCCGATCGCAGACTTTTTCAAGAGGTCTGCGCTTTAACACCGATCGCACTTTACCCAACTTCCGTTTCCCTGTTGTAACATTTATTTATAGACATGGAGGACAAAAAATGGTAATCAGCGTCAGCGATATTATCCAGCGGCAGCGGCAATTTTTTGCGACTGGGAAAACTAAGGATGTGGATTTTCGGATCGAACAACTCAAGAAGCTTAAAAGTGCGATCGCTTCCTATCAATCACGGATTGTGGATGCTGTCAAGGCTGATTTGAACAGGCCGGAGTACGAGGCTTATTTTGAAATTGCTGCGATCGCAGAAGTTAATTATGCCATCAAAAACGTTAAATCGTGGGCCAAGCCGAAAAAAGTGCCTGCTTCGATCGATCAATTCCCAGCATCGGCCCGCATTTACCCAGAACCTTTGGGCGTTGTTTTGATCGTCGGGCCTTGGAATTACCCATTTCAGCTAATGATATCACCCTTGGTCGGGGCGATCGCCGCAGGCAACTGCGCCATCCTCAAACCTTCTGAAATCGCCTCGCACACGTCGGCAGTTGTCGCCGACATGATATCTAAAACCTTCGATCCCGCCTATATAGCCGCCGTCGAAGGAGGAGTCGAAATCAGCCAACAATTATTAGCCGAAAAATTCGACCACATCTTCTTTACAGGCGGCACAAAAATCGGTAGAATAATCATGGAAGCCGCCGCCAAACACCTGACACCTGTGACATTAGAATTGGGCGGCAAAAGTCCTTGCATTGTAGACTCAGATATTCAAGTTGAATACACTGCGAAACGCATTGCGTGGGGCAAATTTATCAATGCCGGTCAAACTTGTATCGCTCCAGATTACCTGTTAGTCGATAAAAAAGTAAAACCCGATTTGATGCAGGCAATTAAAACAGCAATTCACGGATTTTACGGCGACGATCCGCAGAAAAGTCCCGACTATTCCCGAATTATCAATCAGCATCATTTAGGACGTTTGGCAGAGTTTATCAAAGACGGAGAAGTTGTCGTCGGCGGTCAAACAAACCCAGAAGATAAATATATTGCACCGACGGTTCTCGACAAGGTTTCCTGGGATGCGCCTGTGATGAAGGATGAGATTTTCGGGCCGATTTTGCCAGTTTTGGAGTATGATGATTTCGGGGAGGCGATCGCCAAAATCAACGCCCGCCCCAAACCCCTAGCTTTGTATTTGTTCTCCAAAGATAAAGAGAAACAAGAGCGAGTTTTACGGGAAACTTCTTCGGGGGGAGTTTGCATAAACGACACAGTTATGCAAGTCGGAGTAACAAGTTTACCTTTTGGCGGAGTTGGCGACAGCGGCATCGGCACATATCACGGAAAAGCAAGTTTTGACACTTTTTCGCATCAAAAAAGCGTGCTGCAAAAGTCATTTTTACTTGACTTAAAATGGCGGTACGCTCCCTATCTAGGTAAGTTGGATTTAATTAAGAAAGTTATCGGTTGATCGATCGCACTTGCAGGGGCGGGTTCACCAACGTTTACAGTATCAGCGAGATAGCCAAATCAACCCGCCCCTTCCTGATATTATCGGTTAAGCGATTCCACGGTGAACGATTATTTCCCTAAATTTTAAATGATTGCTCATCTGTTTTTTGAACGATTTCGATCGCAATGTCTGCCTTGTACCATTCTCAATAACAGGCAAGATGCCTGTTCCACAAAGAGTGAATTTCTTGTGGGGAGTAAGGTTGGGCATCCTACCCGCCCATAAAAAGCTTATTAAAAATGGTGCAAGATGTCTATCCTAAATGACAGTTGCCCATCCACAACAATCCACATTAGAAATGTCTATAATATCTTTGATAATCCGATCGCTAACAAGCAATTTATGGAACCTTTAGCAACAGAACGCTGTGCAGCCTGCCGCCCAAACTCTCCCCGCGTCACAGCTTACGAAATTGTCCAGCTAAAACCTCAAATTCCCGACTGGAATTTCATCGAAAAAAATGGCATTCCCCAAATAGAACGCACCTACGAATTCCCGGATTTCAAAAGTGCGATCGCCTTTACAAACAGCGTCGGCGAAGCAGCAGAAACTGAAGGACATCACCCCGCACTGTTAACCGAGTGGGGGAAAGTTACCGTTACTTGGTGGACTCACGCGATTTCTGGACTGCACCGCAATGACTTTATTATGGCAGCCAAAACCGATGCGATCGCCAATCAATTCCCCAAATAAAATCAGACTTATAGCCCGATCGCAGTCTAAGAAAGCACCGCCCTGGGCACTGGGGAATGCGGTTGATTGGCATTATTCAACAACTCCAGATTCAGTCGGTAGCCGACATTCCGTACAGTTTGAATCAGGCTCGGCTGTCGCGGGTCGATTTCTATTTTTTTACGCAGAGAGAGTACGTGAGTGTCGATCGTCCGGGGGTTATCAATAGCATCAGGCCAGGCCCGACGCAGCAAATCCGAGCGCGACAGCGGCACTCCTCCAGCTTGAGCCAGCACGTACAGCAGGCTAAATTCCTGGGGAGTCAGCTCAATATGTTCCTCGTACAACCTGACTCGGCGCTGCACCAAATCAATTTTCAGCAGCCCGCACTCCAGCGTCGCCGGCGGTATCATCGTGCGGTTGCGGCGCATCAGAGCTTCCACCCTCGCCATAAACTCTTGCATCCCAAAGGGTTTAGTCAGGTAATCGTCTGCCCCCGCCTTCAAACCTTCAACAATATCCGATTCCGAATTCCGCGCCGACAGCATCAAAATCAGCGACTGCTGCTGCTGTTGCAGCCAGTGGCAAAATTCCAAACCGTCCCCATCGGGCAATTGGGCATCTAGAATGACTAGGGTTGGCTGGCGGCTGAAAAATATTTCCCTAGCGTGACTGATATCCGCTGACTGGTGCACCCAGTGACCGACTTGCTGTAGATGCCAGCCCAAGAGCGATCGCAGGTGCGGATTCCCTTCAACAATTGAAATACTTGCAGATTCCACAGAGGCGAGCTTCCCATATCACTAATTGCTACAAGGTTAACAGAGCTTTTGTCAAGCTTTTGTAACCATCGCTACTCAAGCATGAGCTGCGTTTAAAGCAGCGGACATACTTAGGGTAGGAATTTTAAAGATTGAGTGAATTTGGCAGGGTCAGCCTGCAGAATGGTTAAATCACTTTGGCGATGAGCTTACAATGAAAATAAGACAGTGTAAAGCCGATCGATCCCATGCCCCAACCGCCTGCCAAAAGCGATCCCCCCGACCCAGCCCCCACTCCCAGGAGGTTGACAAATCGCGCAAGTGAAACTAAAATTCCTCCAACCGTTCGCTCGGTAGCCGGAACACTCAGCCACTTAGACCGCAAAATTCAGCAAAATCCCGACTGCATTAAACGCACAGCGAATGCTCTAGGTGCGCGCACAAAGTCGAGCAACTGCATTGCCACGAGTGAAATTTTTTATGGAGGGTAGCCTGTTGAGCAGGGTAAAAACTTTTATTTAGAAATAGCCTCAAGCTGAGCCACTCAGCATCAATCGAGGCCATTCCTAAATCCCGCCGTCATTATACAAACCACAAAGGATTTCAAACTCACACCATGCTACAAGACACCCAAACAATCCGGCACTACCAAAAACTCACCGACGCCCTCGTCGAAATGTGGAACAGAGGTTATCGCTTCGATGACCTGCGGCTTTACTTAGACGGGTATTTAGCAGCCCTGCGACATTCCAACAGTTTGGAGCCCTATCTGATTCACAGACTAGAGGAAGAAGCAGCGCGTTACATTCACGACCCCTCCAATTTTGCGATGCCACAGACACAGACACAGGCTGAATCAGACTACTATTAAATAGCAAATTCGGTTTGATAAACCCTTGATGATTTGGGAATTGGGAATTGGCCAAAGAGGGCATCGGCCAAAGAGGGCATCGGGAATTGGAAATTTAACTGGTTCCCAGGCTATCTCTGTCTGGGAACAGATGTCCAGAGGCTCTGCCTCGCTTTCGGAGGCGGAAAATGAACGCAGAGCCTGGACACAAGTAATTAAGTAAATTAACTTAATTCAACGTAAAACCCGATTGCTGTTATATCCCTGACTTCTTAAAGAAGTCGGGGATATGTTTTTTCTGTCTAATTTAAGAAGCCAAAGCCACTTCTACAATTTCTTGCAATTCGCCCTTTTGATACATCTCGATCATAATATCCGAGCCACCAATAAACTCGCCGTTGATATAAACTTGAGGAATTGTCGGCCAGTTGGAATACTCTTTAACGCCTTGACGAATTTCCTGGTCTGCCAAAACATCAACAGTTTCGTAAGGCACTCCCAAAGTATTGAGAATTTGCACCACAGTATTAGAAAAACCGCACTGGGGCATTAACTTATTGCCCTTCATAAACACCATGATTTTGTTTTGCTTAACCAACTCGTCAATTCTTTGATGTGCTGTTGTACTCATGGTAGATCCTAATATTGTTTGAAAAATTTTAAACCTTGACTGAGGCAGAAACCGGGTTTTTTACCAAAATCTCTCGTTACAGCCATAGATTCCGGTGGAAAAACCCGGTTTCTTTGGGTTTTGTGCGTAAGTCCAGCAGTTGTATTTCAAGCAACTCTTGACACCAGCACAAACTTGTGATACCACTTGCAAGTCAACAATTAAGCAACTTGATTTTTAGCTTCCCATTCTGCGGGAGTTAAGGTTTCCAAGCCCAAAGCGTGGATTGCTTCACTAGCCATTGCCTGCTTGAGAGCGCCGTAAACCAGTTGGTGCTGCTGTACTCGGCTTTTTCCTTCAAAAGCGGCAGAGACTACTCTCGCCTGGTAGTGGTCGCCACCGCCAGTCAAATCGTTAACTTGTATTTTAGCGTCGGGCAACCCTGCCTTAATCATTTCTGCTACTTGAGACGGTGTAACCATTGGTTTCTCTGATAAACGGCTGTAATTTAGATTTTAGTGGAACTATTTTTTCGATGAGCTCGGTTGACTGCTGGCAGGCCGGGGAAAGGGCGAATCCACAAAACCCAATTCCAGTAACTGCTGGTAAGCTTTCTTGCCCAAATCGCGAGTTGGCTGCTGCGATCGAATAATCTGAATCAGCAGGGGCACAGCCAGTTCGGGCTTATTTTGTGCCCGGTGTACCAACGCCAGCCGGTAGGTAGCTTCGTCGCGCATTTGGGCTGTTTCTACAGCTTTGGTGCGGTGGCTTTCCGCCAAGCGGATGTCAATTCCGGCAAAACTGCTACCGAGTTGTTGGTAGAAGTTGGACAGTTGATTGAAAATTTGGCGGGATTCTTGCAGCTTTTGAGTAGCGAGTGCGTAATTCTGAGAGGAAATAGCACTGCTGGCTTCTGTCATCAAACGCTGGCCTCCTGGGACGCTCAGCAAGCTGCTGTCTTGCGTCAGAGGGCGAAGATTGTTGAGGTCTGTGGGGTCGTCGGCGGGATCGACTTGCTGTTGGTTCTCTGGCCCAGAAGGTTGTTGTGCTTGGACTTGGAGCGGTTGCAACAGGGTAAAAGCTGCGATCGCCCCGATCGTAATCCGGGCAGTGGAGCGAAGCCAGCAAACAGTTCCAGAGTATACCATGAAATTACTTTGCGCCTGTGCGCTTTAAAAAAATATTTAGCTTGAGCCGATCTTACCATTGGCGATCGCAACCGGCTAAGTGTAAACCAAATTTGTTGAAATGTCAAAGGGTGCGATCGATTTTGGATTTTAGATTTTGGATTTTAGATTTTGGATTGAACAAGGAAATCGCGGGGGGTGGGACATATCCCGGCGATTTAGTCCAGGACGCAGAAACCGGGTTTTTTTACCTAAATACTGCATTTGAGGCTTTAAACCTGGTAAAAAACCCGGTTTCTTTGGTATTTGATGCGTAAGTCCCGATCTAATTCAACAATGGAATGAACCATGAATATCGCAATTGAAAAAACAGCTTACGGTCAACTGCTGGCTAAATCTCAGCCTAAGCCAATTCTGGATGTTGCACCATTCTCGCTGAACAGGCTTTTCGGCCTGTTCCACAAGAAAATTTATCTTTTGTGGAACAGGCCGAAAAGCCTGTTCCTAAAAGGCTTATTGACAATGGTGCAAGATGTGAGTTTGAGGGATTTGCTGAATCATTGTTAATAAGCCTTTTACGGGCGGGCTAGAAGCCAAACCCCAACTCCCCACAAGAAGAAAATTCAGTTTTTGTGGAACAGGCATCCTGCCTGTTAATCGAGAATATAGTAAGACTGGAGTGAAATTAAACAAAAGCATTTCTGATGGTACAACCAAACAAACCGACCTCCGACACTCTCCAAAATTATCAAGGAATTGGAGTTCCAGAAGAAAGTCTGCCAGTGGTTTTACAGCGCGGCGGCGATGAATTGCTGCTGTCAAAAGCGGACGATCGCTTTACAGTCCGCCCCTCACCAACAGCATCAGCCTCAAACGATTGGGCTGCAACAACTGGGGCAAAACTCAACCGCCGCATCGGCCAAAGTAATCTCGAAGAATATCTCGTTGCGCCCTCTAACCTAGAAGCAGCAATGCAAGCAGCCCGCGCCAGCGATGCTGTAGCTTTTGCCAGCCACGTCTATTGCCCAGCCAACAATCCCAGTACATTCTTTTATTTAACCGACCAAATTACGATTCAATTTGGCGAACAAGTAGACGAACAATCGCGAAAGACGATCGCCAATGCAGCAGCTTTAAAAATAGTCCGACCAGTAGAAGGAATTCCCAACACTTTCGTCTGCTTCGTCACAAAACAAGCAACAGAAAACCCGGTCAAAATTGCCAACCGCCTGACAAGATATCCAGAAGTTCTCGTAGCAGAACCCAACATTGTAGTAGAGACGCAGCAGCATTACACGCCCCGCGATCCGCTTTATCCCAAACAGTGGTATCTCAACAACAAAGGCGGCAAGGAACTTGTCGGCGGTGCTCAAATTTATGCAGAACCAGCTTGGAACCTGACTCGCGGAGTTCGATCGATCGTAATAGCCATCGCCGACGATGCAGTTGACATCACCCACCCAGATTTTCAAGGCCAAGGCAAAATCGTCTCACCCATCGATTTCAAAGAGGGCGACACCTCCCCGATGCCAGTCGCCGACTCAGACAACCACGGCACAAGTTGTGCCGGCGTCGCCGTTGCAGAAGAAAACGGCAAAGGCATTGTCGGCGTCGCCCCCGGCTGCGCCCTGATGCCCATCCGTACCACGGGTTTTCTCGATGACGATTCTGTCGAAAAAATGTTTAATTGGGCGATCGAAAAAGGGGCCGCTGTCATTTCTTGCAGTTGGGGGCCTGGGGCAGTTTACTATCCCCTTTCCCTGCGGCAGAGTGCGGTCATCACCAAAGCAGCAACCCAAGGGCGGGGCGGCAGAGGCTGCGTTATTCTGTTCGCAGCCGGCAATGCCAACCGCCCAGTCAACGGTACTGTTAACGAGAAAGGCTGGCCCAACAACGTCGTGGAGGGTCAAACTA
Source organism: Microcoleus sp. M2_D5 (assembly GCF_036701935.1). Classification (NCBI taxonomy): domain Bacteria; kingdom Bacillati; phylum Cyanobacteriota; class Cyanophyceae; order Oscillatoriales; family Microcoleaceae; genus Microcoleus; species Microcoleus sp. M2_D5. Next base: position 48,780 of record NZ_JAUBRP010000037.1, read on the forward strand.
GATGGCTGGCAGGATTTGCCGTTCACCCAGACGTAATTGCCGTCAGCGCTTCCACTTCCCTCAACAAAAAAGCAGCTTACAGCAATTGGGGCACCAGCATCTCGGTTTGCGCCCCCAGCAACAACGCGCCGCCGGGAACTTGGTTGCCAGAAACCGGATTTATCGGCACGCCGCCGGAGGTGACGCAGTATTTGCCCGGTTTGGGGGTGTTTACTGCCGATCGAGTGGGCGATCGGGGCTACGATTGGGGGGACTACACTGATACTTTTGGCGGTACTTCCAGCGCCACTCCAGTAGTCGCTGGCGTTGCAGGGTTGATACTTTCGGCTAACCCCCGTTTGACGGCGCGGGAAGTGCGGGGAATTCTCGAACAAACTGCTGAGAAAATTGTCGATCCCGATCCCGATCCCCAGTTAGGGAATCGCATGGGAAATTACGATCCTAACAGCGGCCGCAGCGATTGGTTTGGTTACGGGAAAGTGAATGCTTTTAAAGCTGTGCAAGCTGCGGTTAGAAAGGGCGGCGGCAATCCGAATATCGGGGGTTTGGTGTTCAGCGATATTACTGGACATTGGGCACAGAAGTTTATTGAAGCTTTGGCGGCGGCGAATATAATTAGCGGTTTTCCTGACGGTTCTTTTCGGCCTGATGATAGTTTAAACCGCGCTCAATATGCGGCGCTGTTGGTGAGTGCGTTTAGTCCGATTCCGAGGGTGTCGGCTACAAATTTTATTGATGTTTCTGCTAGTTTTTGGGCGAGAAGTGCGATCGAACGGGCTAATCGGGGGGGGTTTTTGGCGGGGTTTCCGGGGTTGAAGTTCGGCCCGAATCAGAATTTGACTAAGGCTGATGCGATCGTGTCTTTGGTTAACGGTTTGGAACTTAAGGGTGGCAATCCTGATTCTTTGAAAGTTTACACCGATCGTTCTCAAATTCCTAATTATGCTTTGAGTGCGATCGCCGCAGCAACTGCTTTGAAGATTGTAGTTAATTATCCTTCCCGCGATTGGCTTTCGCCGCTTCGGGATATTACCCGCGGTGAGATTTCGGTTTTGATTTACCAGACTTTGGTGGCGATTAATCGGGCAAAGGCGATCGATTCTCCTTACATTGTGTAGCGAGTTCCGAACACTAGACAAGATGCCACAGATATTTGATTGATAAGAAAACCGCAGATGTAAGGCAGATAAACGCAGATGAACGCAGATAATTGTCTGATTTTTGGCGAATGAGTGCAAGAATTCTATTGAAACTAGCCCTACTTTTACTTGTGTTAATTTACTAAGATTGTTTCCAGTAAATCAACCACAATTATTTTAGGGGCTGGTTCACCAACTATCTGTAATATCCTCCCTATATCGGTAAAACCGCCCATACCAAACCGGAAGACTAGACAAGATTGCATTAATTCCCAAACAATCTTAAAATCATCTGCGTCTATCTGCGTCTATCTGCCTTAAATCTGCGGTTACTATATTAATCCAATTTTCAACCTCTAAAATCCCCCAAAGCTTTCAATGCAAATTGCGGCAAAGCTAACATCCTGCGCCACCGCCAAGGTTCTTGATAAAGCCGGTACAGCCATTCTAAATGATTGTCGCAAAACCAAGCAGGCGCGCGGTCTTTTGTTCCCGCCCAAATATCGAAACTGCCGCCAACTCCCACCCAAATTGAATCAGGGCAAAGGTGTCGGTGTTCGGCAATCCAAAATTCTTGGCGCGGCACTCCCAAGCCTACAAAAATTAGTTTTGGCTGCATTTTTTTGAGGCTTTCACGGAAGTCTTTTTCTTCATCTGCAGAAAGATAACCGTGCTGAGAAGCAATTGACAATCCGTTAACTTTTTGCTGCCAAGTTGCTGCCGCAGCCTCCGCAACTCCGGGGGAACCTCCAAAGAAAAATATTGATTCAGAATTTGGCAATTTTCCGGCTGCTTGTAGCAGCGATTCTGCTAATTCAATCCCCGGATACCGCTGTGCCGGTTTGCCGCGCATTCGCAAGTACAGCACCACTCCCGAACCGTCGGGAATTACCAGTTCCGCTTTGCGAATTACATCTGCTAAAGCCGGATTTTTCTCGGCTTGCATCGCCATTTCAGCATTCAGCGTCACGACGTGACTTCCCAACCCTTGATGCAGGCGCTGCATCAGCCAACCTGCATAATCATCTAATATGTGAACTGGTAGTCCCAGCACTGAAAATTGCGCCTGCGATCGATCCATATTTTTTTCTTTGAGATTCCTACACACCTAGTTATTTAAATTAGCTTAGATTGGCGATCGATGCTAGACTACTTTTGGACGCAAAAAACCCGGTTTGTGCCACAAAGATTCTGTTAAGTCATCATTCCGTGGCCCAGAAACAGGGTTTTTTGTACGCGGCGCGCAAGTCCATTAGAGTTAGGCTGCCAAGTGCGATCGCTCATTAGTGTTCGATTTTTTTGACAGAGCCGTCGGCGTACCATTCCATCGGTACGAGTTCAATTTTACCATTAATTTTCACTGTAGAGTAGACAACTTTCACGAAAGGAACGCTGTTGTTATTGTTGTTGCGGCTAGACATGGCAATCACCTTGTTGTGTTTGCAAAACTTGAGAAATAATCTGAACTCTGATATATTTAAAATTCTATTCAGCGCAAATCTACTCGCATCAGGAAAAACAAGGAAAACGAAATGGCGATCGCAAAAAACCAGCGGCAAACCAGGTTAGATTATTACTACGAGCAAATCAAAACCATCATCCTCAAGCGCCAGAACCCAGTTACAGGTTTGCTGCCGGCGAGTACCGCCGTTAACGCCCACGGCGACTACACCGATGCTTGGGTGCGCGACAATGTGTACAGCATTCTCGCGGTTTGGGGTTTGGGTTTAGCTTACCGCAAAATTGATGGCGATCGGGGCAGGACATTTGAACTCGAACACAGCACAGTCAAACTGATGCGCGGCTTGCTGTTTTCGATGATGCAGCAATCGAGCAAAGTAGAACATTTTAAAAATACTCAGTCGCCGCTAGATGCCCTCCACGCTAAATACAATACTCAAACTGGAGGTATTGTTGTCGGTGATGACAAGTGGGGACATTTACAGTTAGACGCTACATCTATATTCTTATTAATTCTTGCTCAAATGACGGCTTCCGGGCTGCACGTAATTTTTACAATTGATGAAGTCAATTTCGTGCAAAATTTAGTTTACTACATCGGTAGAGCCTACCGCACGCCGGATTACGGAATTTGGGAAAGAGGTCATAAAATCAATCGCGGCAATGCAGAGTTGAATGCCAGTTCAGTTGGCATGGCAAAAGCAGCGCTGGAAGCAATAAACGGTTTAGATTTGTTCGGAATTAAAGGTTCTCAAGCGTCAGTTATTCACGTTTTGCCAGACGAAATTGCCAGAAGCCGCATAACTTTGGAATCGCTTTTGCCTCGCGAATCTAGTTCAAAAGAAGTAGATGCGGCTTTATTGAGCGTGATTAGTTTTCCGGCTTTTGCTGTGGAAGATCGAGAATTAATAGAACGGACTAGAAATAAGATTATTGACAAATTGCAAGGAAAATACGGCTGCAAGAGGTTTCTGCGGGACGGACACCAAACAGTTTTGGAAGATGCCGATCGCCTGCACTACGAAGCCACAGAATTAAGGCAGTTCGAGCACATTGAATGCGAGTGGCCGCTATTTTTCACTTATTTATTCTTGGACGGCATATTTCAGGGAAATCAAGCCCAAGTGCAGGAGTACCAGCAGCGTTTGGAATCTCTGACAGTCGATCGCTCTGGTGTGCCGCTACTACCAGAATTGTACTACGTCCCCGCCGAAAATATTGAAGCAGAAAAGTTAAATCCCAGCAGCCAGCAGCGCTTACCAAATGAAAATATTCCCCTAGTTTGGGCGCAAAGTTTGTATTTTCTCGGTCAATTGCTAAATGAAGGATTAATCGCAGTTGGCGACATCGACCCCCTGGGAAGGCACCTATCAGTCGGCCAACACAGAGAACCTTTAGTGCAAATTGCACTGTTAGCTGAAGACGAAGATTTGCAAGCAGAATTAGCGGCTAACGGCATTGCGGCGCAAACTCCAAAACAGGTAGAACCTATTCAAGTCCGCCAGACTAAAGAATTATCAGCTATTTACACCCAAATTGGACGCAACGACCAATTAGGCTTAACAGGCCGCCCCGTGCGCCGTCTGCGGAGTTTGACAACTTCTCGGGTGTTTAAAATTCGCGATGAGGCGATCGTATTTCTCCCCTCATTTTTGGACAGACAAGAATTTTACCTAACTCTAGATTACCATTTTCTAGTATCTAAAATCAAAAGCGAAATAGCTCACATTCACCGCCACTGGTATCAGTTGGGACGCCCCACGGTAACGCTGATGCTGACTCATACCATGCTGGAAACTGGGCGAGAAGCGTTGTTAGAATTAATGAAAGAACTCCGGGACGGACACTGCAACAACACGCCAGTTAAACTCGGAAATCTCAAGCAGTTAATGCTGACCGCTGGCACCGAAAGAATTGATTTCATGCACGATTTTCAATTTACCGAATCTCCGGTGACAGGTGCAGTAGAAACGCGCAGCTATCTAACTTACAATCCTGAAAAAACTTGGCCTTTGGGTCACACGCAAGAATTTAAATTAGAGTGCGAAACTAATACTCAATTCTTGCTAACTAGCCTGCGCGCTTCAGAAAATTTGTACGAACAAATTGAGTTGCTGCACACGTTAGTTCGACTCAAAGGATTAAATTTTGATACAGGATTTGGAGGTGCAGAACAAACAGTTAAAGTAGTGGATTTGCTCAACGAAGTTTATACAAAAGCTGGAGAAAGTTCGCAATCAAAAATCCAATGGGCAGTCATCCGCCATGCGGCAGGTTTGCTGGACAAAGTTGATATCAGCTTGTCGGATGCGGTGACAGACATTTTGGTGCGGCAAAAACAGATTGCTGTGGGGAAAGCCTACAGCGAAGATTCGATAATTTCGCGGCCGGGATCTTACACGGAAGTGATGGACAAAATTCGCCAATTCTGCGGAGAAGACATTCGCGATCGAGTTCTAACTCAAGAAGTTCTCATCTACCTAGGCTTGCTAATTAAAGCCGAACCGCAGTTATTTAAAGGCTTGCTGACGCTAAGAGTTAGCTACTTTATTTTGCTCTTAACCAGCGAATTAGCCCGCGAGTTGCAAGTTACGCAAAATGAAGCTTACGAATATTTAATGCAGCTAAGTCCCTTTGAAATCAAAAATCGCCTGCGCCAAGTGTTGGCAGAATACGAGGAAATGAATCAAATCCTCAAACAGCAAGAATCCCTGCGCGTCAAACAGCCGGAAAAAGATATTGAATGGGTAGTAGCGCCAGTTTCTGAAGAACCAACAATGCCTGCGGGAGGATGGCGCCGGAAGCGGCAAATGGAAGGTGCAGTCAATCGCGTACCGAAGGATTTTTATCCGAGTGTTTGGGGACTGCTGCGGCACTGCAAAGGCTTGATAATTGGCGACAAATTAGAGCGGCGCAATCGGTTAGACAGCCATATCATTTTATCGGAAATGACACCCGGTGAAAAGAATTTCGCGCTACAAATTGAGCATTTGCTGAATAAAATTGTGGCGCCGGAATACCGACAAGTCAATATAGAGGCGCTGATGGAGTTGGCAGCGATCGCCCAGCGCAACCCTGAATTGCAAGTAGAAGAATACATCGTTTTAGATGTATTAGTCGGTCACGCAGTCCGGCTGAATTGGCAAGGAAAATACCCGGAAAGAGCCGATAAATACGACGAAGATAAAGCGGCGGCTTGGCAAGGATTTTACAATACTTCGCCCTACGTTTGCGCGAGTCACGTACTCGATGCTTTCCGATTCTTAACGAAGTTTGGATAGATCATTCGGCGGTTGAAACCGCAACTACACAAACGAAGTCCGCCTACGCGGACTAAGAAATAAGGGAGTAAGCTTGATTTTGTCTCACAGTTTTGTCACAAGTCTAGTCAACAGAATATTTGCAGTAAAATAATGTCAGCCATTAGCTCAACTACCCGCGTCATAATCAAAGCATACTTAGCAGTTTTCATCGAAAACCTTGTCAATGAATACAGAGGACGGCTAATACCGAAACTTGATATTCCAGCAGCATATTTATCTTCCCCATCCTCTACAGAACAATCGGAACTTTTACAAACTGCGCTCGTCCCGTCCGAGTTGCTCAGAATTAACGAGTTTGAAAGAGCTTTCAGCAGCCGCTTGGGCACCACCTATGAAGAATGTGCCAAACTCATTGCTTTGGAACATCACAGAGAAGCAAGCAGAAGCTATGAAATTTCGGGTGACGTTAGCGTAGAGGCTATCAATGAAATTGAGCGTCAGATAGCGCTATTTGAGCAGTCAGCAGACAAAAATGCAACTAAACCTGCTTTTGAAGAAATGATCCAAGCTGTTCTTGAGGCTCAAAAAACGAACCATTTAGTTAGGCGATCGGTCAAAGTCAAAGCAGATTTGTACGTGCTATCTCATGACGGGAGAAAATTTTTCTTTGAAATTAAAGGATCGAAACCCAACAAAAGACAATGCTTGGAGGTAATTCAACGACTGCTGAGATATCATTTACTGTGCGGACTGTCTCGGCCCGATGCTCAATCTTATTATGCTATGGCTTACAATCCTTACGGGCCAAATCGTTCAGATTATAAATGGTCAGTGGCAAGGAAGTACACGCCCTTTGAACAAGCTGTCATTATGGGACATGAGTTTTGGAATATTATAGGGGGAGAGACTGCCTACGAAGAACTTTTGGATATATATCAAGAAGTCGGGCGGGAGAAGGGTAAGTATATGCTTGATGCTCTTGCTTTTGGATTTTAGTAAAGTACGAATTTCTTCTCAGCTTTCTCTTTTCATTTAAGTAATATTTAAAGCAGAGTCTAGGAGAAATAAAAGTGTCAGAGCAACTTCATGAATTATTAGCCTTTGTTTTAGAAAAAGAAGTAGGACTCCCTGCCAGAAAGTCTCGCTCTTTCGCCAGTCACTTTGCTGAGTTAGAAGAATTTTTTAACTTAGAAGCTGCAACACTCAGAAACGGCATCAGCAGCATATCGGGCAAAAGAGGGATCAGATTTACTCCCGATGAGATTGAACGCATTTTAGCATTTATATCTTCAGGCAAGCTGTCGCTGCAACTTACTATCGCTGAAAATTTTTTAGCCAGCATTTGTCGAGATTTTACTGGGCGACAGCTAGTTATGGTTGAAAATCTGACTTTAGGGAAAATTCATCCCAACCCATTTTTAATTAGGGCCTTAAATCTGGACACTCCCGAAGAAGTTGTTAGGCTCAATGTTTATATGACTGCTACTAGGTCTATTGTCACTTCAATGGGATTTTTTATCCAAAAACTATTGATATCTTGCTCTGAAAGTGCAGAAAGTCCACCCGGTAAGTCAGGATGGGACGCAATTAAAACTACCAGCGATGGCGAGAAATGCTGGATACAGGTAAAAAGCGGCCCGAATGATATGGATAAAGACCCGATAGTATATTGGGCTGCCAAAATTGAGGAAAAAATTCAGGAGGGCGATCGCGCTTATATTGGTATAGCTTACGGTAAAAGAACTAATAAAACTGTAACACTTGGTTTACTGAAGCAAATTTTGCCAAATTCGGAAATGATCACTTTAATAGGTCGAGAACTGTGGGATTTTGTCAGTGAAGATACTCGCTATACTGTGAATCTGTTTGAAGTTTTGCGTCAGTCGGCTAGTCAAATTTTAGCACAAAGTTCTATTGATGAAGCTATAGAAAGGTGTAGCGATCGAATCATCGCTGAATTTATCGGAAAGTACGGCGAGGGAAGTCAAGGCGTTTTTAACTATATAGCAGATATATTTTGATTTACAGGTTAGTAGTAGCGCCCAAACGCTACTACTAACCCCATACTACAAAACTCCTTTAGAACTCGGAATCCGACTGGCGCGCCGCGGATCGATTTCTACCGCCATCCGCAGAGCTCGCGCAAATGCTTTAAATGCCGCTTCCACAATGTGATGAGAATTTCCCCCCTGCAACTGTCGAATGTGCAGTGTCATCTGAGTGTGGTTCACCACCGCTGAAAAAAACTCTTTCACTAATTCGGTATCGTAAGTGCCGATCCGCTGGTTGGGAATTTCCAAGCCGTAACTTAAGTGAGGCCGTCCCGAAAAGTCTAGCACTACTTCAATTAAAGCTTCATCCAAAGGTGCGATGAAATGCCCGAAGCGAGAAATGCCCGATCGATCCCCGACAGCTTTTGCTAGGGCTTGGCCCAAGGTAATTCCCACATCTTCGTTAGTGTGGTGGTCATCAATCTCCAAATCCCCGATCGCCTGCACGTCCAAATCGATCAATCCGTGAGAAGCAATCTGGTGCAACATATGGTCTAAAAACGGAATCCCCGTAGACGCCTTGCAAGTTCCCACACCGTCGAGATTGAGGCTGGCCGTGACATCCGTTTCCAGTGTCGTGCGTTTCACCAAAGCGGCCCTAGCTGGTTGAACTGAACTTGCAGGAGGCACAGAAGGGCGATCGATTATCTCCATAATTCGCAATTGGTCATTCATTAGTTATTGATAATTAGTAATTTGAGAACGGGATTTTTTTAGTGTTGAGTCTCAAGCGGGGGGCTGGTTCTGCATGCAACTGACATCAGATACCAATGTCAATCAAGGGATTTTTGGTGGGTGGGGGCGGGTTTATTTAACCTGTCTGTCACCGGAGAAACTTTTTGGTGAACCCGCCCCTACAAGTTCTTGAAAATGGTGCAAGAAGATGCGGGTGGGTGGGGGCGGGTTTATTTAACCTGTCTGTCACCGGAGAAACTTTTTGGTGAACCCGCCCCTACAGGTTCTTGAAAATGGTGCAAGAAGATGCGGGTGGGTGGGGGCGGGTTTATTTAACCTGTCTGTCACCGGAGAAAGTTTTTGGTGAACCCGCCCCTACAGGTTCTTGAAAATGGTGCAAGAAGATGCGAGATAAAACTTACTTGTTATAGTTAAAGTTTATTGTCTCAACCCGCCCCTCCATAACTCAAAATTCTCGACAACTGTTACATTCCCATGATTTGGTAACCGGCATCGACATACAAAACTTGACCCGTAATCCCGCTAGCGAGATTGCTGCACAGAAAAGCCGCAGCATTTCCCACTTCCTGCTGAGTCACCGTCCGCCGCAGCGGGGCCACTTCTTCAACGTGGTGGATCATGTCCAGAATACCGCCAACTGCTGACGAAGCCAGAGTCCGAATCGGGCCCGAAGAAATTGCATTTACTCGAATATTTAACGGGCCGAGTTCAGCAGCCAGATAGCGAACATTCATTTCCAAAGCCGCCTTAGCAATTCCCATCACATTATAATTAGGAACTACCCGGACGCCGCCCAAATAAGTCAGCGTCACAATACTGCCGCCCTCGGCCATCAGGGGTTTAGCAGCAGCACAAAGCCGCACCAGCGAGTAAGCGCTAATATCCAAAGCATTGGAGAAACCTTGGCGCGAGGTGTTGGTGAAGTCTCCCGAAAGTTCGTCCTTGCCGGCAAAAGCCAGACAGTGGATCAGGACATCTAACTTGCCCCACTTGTCGGCGATGGTTTTAAAAGTAGACTCAATTTCGCTCTCGTCTTGGACATTGCAGGGCAAATACAGACTGGGATTGAGCGGTTCCACCAGTTCAGCGACTTTACGCTCGTGCTTGCCTTTCTCGTCCTTCAAATAAGTTATGCCGAGGTTGGCTCCAGCTTTGTGGAGCTGCTGAGCGATGCCCCAGGCGATCGAGCGATTGTTGGCAATGCCCGTAACAAGAGCATTTTTTCCGGTCAAATCTATCATCTGTAGTTTATCTAAAAGCAACTTGCACCGTTCTCATTGGCTATATCTGACAACCCCGCCAGTTTAGACACAACTGATTCAGATTTAACTGATTCAGACACAATTGAGACACAATTGAGACACAATTGATATTAATTTTGCTGTGGAGCTACATGGGGGCGGAATTGAAAAAGTTAAGAGAAGGGCTAGATTTAATCATACAGTGCGTGTTTACCTTAACATTAGATGGAAGTAACAGAATCCTTGGATATTGGAGGTTGGGCAGTATATTTACTCAATAAGGTTAATCGGCAAGTTATAAAGTATTGATTAGTACAAAGGATCTAGTCGTGACGCATGATAGACCGCTAGCAGCCGTGTTCCGCCAAATCAGCGGCGGGGCGTTTCCACCCATTGTGGAAACTTTTGAACGGGGCAAGACAATTTTTTTCCCTGGAGACCCGGCTGAGCGCGTCTACGTTCTCATTAGAGGTGCTGTGAAGCTCTCCAGGGTTTACGAAGCAGGGGAAGAAATTACAGTCGCCCTCCTGCGCGAAAATAGCGTATTTGGGGTGCTGTCTCTGATTACGGGACACCGATCGGACAGGTTTTACCACGCGGTAGCCTTTACGCCGGTAGAGTTGATCTCGCTGCCGATCGAACAAGTCGAGAAAGCGCTCAAGGAAGACCCGGAATTGTCTATGGTGATGCTGCGGGGACTGTCGTCTCGGATTTTGCAAACCGAGATGATGATTGAAACGCTGGCGCACCGAGATATGGGTTCGAGACTCGTCAGCTTTTTGCTGATTCTGTGCCGGGATTTTGGCGTGCCGGGGGCTGAGGGGATTACGATAGATTTGAAGCTGTCCCACCAGGCGATCGCCGAAGCGATCGGCTCGACGCGGGTAACTGTGACTCGTTTGCTCGGGGATCTCAGGCAAGAAACCATGATCTCGATCCACAAGAAAAAGATCACAGTCCACAACCCGGTGGCCTTAAGCCAGCAATTCACTTGATGCCGAGAAAGTATCGGATTTTGGATTTTGGATTTTAGATTCAATCCAAAATCCAAAATCCAAAATATAAAATCGGAATGACTGCTGGATACATCCTGGTATTTGTAATTTTAGTGTTGGGGGGTGTGATCGCCACTGTCAGCGATCGCCTTGGGACGAAAGTCGGCAAGGCAAGGTTGAGTTTGTTCAAGCTTCGCCCCCGCGATACTGCTGTTGTTGTGACAGTTATGGCCGGCAGCATCTTGTCAGCACTGACTCTGGGCATTTTGTTTGCGACTAGCAAGCCGCTGCGAACCGGAGTTTTTAGAATAGACGAGATTCAAAAAAGGCTCAACAACGCCCGCCGGGAAATCAACCAGGCCACTCAAGAAAAAAATCGAGTTGAAACTGAATTAGCTCAAGCTTTGGCCGCTCAAGCGCAAGCTAGAGCCAATTTAGAGCAAATTAATCAATCCCTCCAAGCAGCTAATGCCGAGCAAGCTCGGACGCAAACAAAATTAAACTCGCTGCGCGATCAGCTCAACAGCGTGCAAGCAGCCAAGTCTAAAACTGAACAGCAGTTAAGTCAGGTAGAAGCTGCTAAATCTCAGACAGAAGAACAGCTCAGCAGCGTGGAAGCAGCTAAATCCCGCACCGAAGAACAATTGAAACTGGTGGAAACGATCCGATCGACTACACAAGCTCAGCTCGATCGCACCGAGAACCAATTGAAAACAGTTTCTGCTCAAAAAACGACTTTAGGCTCGGAAATCGCCCAACTGCAAGAAGAGCGCCAACAGTTAATCGAGCAGCGAGAGCAGGTAAAAACTCAAATAGCCCAGCGCGATCGAGAAATTGCCAAGCGAGACGCAGAAATTGCCCAGCGGGACAAGGAAATTGTCGATCGCAACGAACTAATTGCCCAGCGAGACAAGGAAATTGCCCAGCGAATGCAAAATCTCGCCGAGCGCGATCGAACTATTGTCGAGCGCGACAAAGTAATTGCCGAGAGGGAAGCACTGTTAGAAACCTTGGCACAGCAACAAGCTCAACTCGAACAGCAACAAACTTTATTGCAGCAACAAGTGCAAGTTTTGGAACGGGACTTTCAGGCAATCCGCGAGGGTACAGTTGCTATCAGGCGCGGTCAAATTTTAGCTGCTGGCGTCGTTCGCATTATCGAACCCGGTATGGCGAGTGGCGCGATCGATCGACTTTTGCAAGAAGCAAATAAAACCACCGTCGGACTCATGCAGCCGGAAAATACCAAGGTTAGAGACCAAGTTATTCAAATTACTAAAGCAGAAATCGATCAACTAATTAGTCAGATTAAAGACGGTCAAGACTACGTGGTGCGAATTGTCGCCGGCGCTAATTACCTGCGGGAAGAAAAGCTAATTAAGGTATTTGCAGAAGCAGAAATCAATCGAGTTGTGTTCCGCGCTGGAGATGTGATTGCAGGGGTTGCTGTCGATCCGGTGACTTTAACCGACGAACAGGTGCGACTGCAGTTGCTGCAATTGATAGAAGCTTGTCAATTTCGCGCTCGCCTAATCGGTATTGTCGGCGGTAGAGTTCAAGTGGCAGACAATCAGATTGAAACTTTAGCTGGTTTTATCGAGCGGTTGCAGCAGTACGATAAACCGCTGGACGTTCAGGCGATCGCGGCCGATGTCGCTTACATCGCCGGCCCGCTTAAAATAGATTTAGTTGCTCGTGAAAACGGAGCCGTTGTTTTTCGCACCGGACAACAAAAAGCCGGCCCAGGAGATTTGAAAGTTAAAAAATAAGTGCGATCGACTTATCGAATTATAGCAAAAATTTTGGGCGATCGAATTACAATTTTGCTTGACTTTTTCGCGCCCTTGACATATCATTAAATCATGGGAATCCGTGCCGCCATATATATAGCAATCGTATGGTGCGTCGCCACCAAAAATCTGGAAGCACCACCAACAATCTCACAGCGACGCACCATACCCAATTAGTAGGGTGTGTCGCCACCAAAAATCTGGAAGCACCACCAACAATCTTACAGCGACGCACCATACCCAATTAGTAGGGTGTGTCGCCACCAAAAATCTGGAAGCACCACCAACAATCTTACAGCGACGCACCGCACCGCTAAGAGCGCAAAGAAAGAAACGAAGAATCGAACCCTGAGATATTGACATCACAAAACAAAATTTTGCTCAATTAAAATGCAGGAGCGTGCGGTGTAATGTCAGACAATCAAAATGAACCCAGAGAATACGATGCCGTCCGTGGCGGTCAAAATTTAATTCCTGTCAATGCGGCGGTACTCGGAGGCATTCCCGGTGTTAAAAGCCGCTTAGCCTCACCCATTGTCGAAGTGAGAATCGCCGCCCTCTCCGAAGCACTCAAATATGGAGAAGCTGGCTTAGATGTGATAATGCAAGCCTTGCGCGAGGAATCAATGCAGGTGAAACTTGCTGCCTATTCACTCCTGAAAGATAGAGATGATTTAAAGATAAAACCGCAGTTTCAAGACTATCTCCCTACATTTGAATTTGATGTCATCACAGTGGATGCTGAAGGAAAAGAAAACAGTCGTAGAAAGTATGCGGCTCATTACTTCCCGGAAGACTTAGGTAATGGAGTTGTGCTCGAAATGGTTTACATTCCCGGAGGCACATTTATGATGGGTTCGCCAGAAACAGAGCGAGATAGAAAAGATAAGGAAAGTCCGCAGCATCAAGTAACATTACCAGCTTTTTATGCAGGAAAATACCCCCTCACCCAAGCACAGTACCAAGCAGTTATGGGAAATCATCAATCGGAGTTTAGAGGTGAAAAACTTCCTGTAGAAAACGTAAGCTGGAATCAGGCTGTAGAATTCTGCCGGAAACTTTCTGAAAAAACAGGCAAGATTTATCGCTTACTTTCGGAAGCAGAATGGGAATATGCTTGTCGCGCCGGAACTATAACACCTTTCTATTTTGGCGAGACAATTACCACGGATTTAGTTAATTATAACGGTTATCAACCCTATGGTGCAGCGCCCGAGGGACTTGTTCGCAGACAAACGATAGATGTAGGGAGTTTTGGCCCGAATGCCTTTGGACTTTATGATATGCACGGTCAGGTCAGCGAATGGTGCAGCGATAAGGTGCACATTAACTATGACGGCGCACCGATTGACGGAAGTTCTTGGGAAACTGGAACAAGTAGTGGCGGAGTGCTGCGTGGAGGTTCGTGGAGGAGCGGTGCGGTCAATTGCCGTGCTGCCTTCCGCAGCTTCTTCCCTCGGCGCTACTCGGGCTTTTTGGGCCCGTGCAGGGGTTTTCGTGTAGCGGTTGCTTTGGCTGTCCCTTTCTCCCTGTCTTATCTGTGAGGACTCTTCTTGACTCTTTAGCCCTTTTCCCTGTTTCCTGTTTACCCTCTTGCGCCCGCTTTAATTTTTTTTTTTTGCACTCATCTTTGCACCCGATTCAAGATAGTAGGGTGCGTCGCCATCAGTAATTTGCAAATCAAATCGACAATTTCATAGCGACGCACTGCCTGCACAGAGGTGAGAGAAACCGGGTTTTTGCACAGAGGTGAGAGAAACCGGGTTTTTTCGATAAATCCAAACTGGGAAGCAAATATTGTGGCAAAAACCCGGTTTCTGATTTGTGCGCGTTGCTGTGAGAAACCGGGTTTTTTCGATAAATCCAAACTGGGAAGCAAATATTGTGGCAAAAACCCGGTTTCTGATTGCTGCGGGGGGCAAAAGAAACCGGGTTTTTTCGATAAATCCAAACTGGGAAGCAAATATTGTGGCAAAAACCCGGTTTCTGATTGCTGCGGGGGGTCAAAGAAACCTGGTTTTTTCGATAAATTAAAACGGGGAAGTAAAGATTGTGGCAAAAACCCGGTTTCTGATTTTAGGCATTATATGGCCGCACGGATTCCCATGATGATATGATATGTCAATCCAATAAAAAAGTCAAGTAAAATAAGTACGATCGCCCGCAAAGATTTTGAGACATTCAAGAATGCAAGTATCAGATTAGATATAGGTTAGCGATTGAGTTGACTGGCGCTCGATCGCAACTACAAACTTATTAACACAGGACTCATAAATATGATTTTAGGTTTCGATCCGGGTAAAGACAAATGCGGCATAGCTGTAATGGGTAGAGATAAGAAGGTCTGCTACCATCAAGTTGTGCAGTCAGAATCAGCCATATCTACGATTCAATCTCTGTGCGAACAGTTTTCGATTGAGTTATTGGTGATCGGAGATCAAACGACTTCTAAGAGTTGGAAACAAAAACTAACGCAGAGTTTGTCGCCTGCGCTCAAAATTGTTCAGGTGGACGAGAGGTACAGCAGTTTAGAAGCGAGGGAACGCTACTGGCAAATGTACCCTCCGACGGGACTTTCGCGCTTGATTCCCCAGGGAATGCGGACGCCACCGAAGCCAGTGGACGATATTGTGGCGATCGTCTTGATTGAGAGGTATTTGAACAAAAGTTAGTCAATCTTATAACCGTTACCATTGATTCTCTTGGATTATTAAGGAATCAATATGTTTTGGTGCCTCTTAAATTTTTAACTTAGGATCGCGAATTAAATAACTTACAATTTTAATTGTTATTGTGGGATGGGCGTCCCGCCCGTCCACTCATGACGGGC
>NZ_JAUBRP010000038.1:0-63926 GCF_036701935.1 Microcoleus sp. M2_D5
ACAACAAACTACATTGAAATTTAGTCGGATTTAACTGTAGCATATTTTGGGTTCCAGTTAAGATGCGTTTACCCTGGATATTCATAAACAATATTCGATACCATACATTCCTGTCGCAAACGTTCTTGATTGGAATCTAACGCGGCAAAATAAACATCGCGCACAGCATTTTGCGTATTTCTTGCTCCAGTAATTTTTTCGCCAATATTATCAGTCTCCGTCCCCACTTCAATAATTGTAACTAATAACTTTGCATCAGCAGATATTGAACCATTAGCATTATAAACAGCAGCGATAGCTCCTACCGTTTGCGCCCCATTCACGACGGAAAAACCTTTTAAAGTAAATTGAGTTGATTCCTGTTTGTGTCCTGATGGCAGACTAATTATCGAACAAGTAATCGTCAGACCATTGTTGAGATAAAATAGTTCAGATGGTTGCTCTTTGACAGTGTCCGCAATCGCTAAGTTAACATCCTCTGCACCTAGGTAATAACGGATATTTTTCTCAAAAAGCGACTTATTATGCTGTTGATATAAAGATGCAAGTTCTGAAGCCTTAACCAATCCATAAAATGCCCTACGCGGCCGATCTAAACAATGCCAGTTTTCCAATGTCAAGACTACATCAACAGGGGCGATCGCTTGTTTGGCTGTCAACCAACCATGTGTTATGCTAATATTTAAATCTTGCCATTCAAAACGTTGATCGAACTGATTCAGTTCAGTTTTTAACTGATCGAGATCCGCAATCACATGAGAGCTAAGGCTTTCATCAAGATATATATTACAGCCAACTATTTTTACCCCGTTAGTATTTAAAGCATCTTCAACCTCTTGCTGCAACCGCACAAAGCCATCATTAAATTTCTGAAAACGTTGATGGACTAAATCTCTAATCCCATCACAAAATTTCTTATTATCACCCATATTTGGAGCATTCCCTGCCTTAGCCTGCACCAACAAAAGCAAATTTTTCATCCGATCGAAATAAATGGCATCAATCCCATTATCATTTTCCCCATTGATAATTGAGTTAGCCGCTTGAGCTGGGGTAATATCGGCAAGATTGGCGATCGCAAATGCAGCCAAAGAACGACTCAATCGATTTTTTTCATGTTGCTCTGGTGTCCAGTTTCTATGAAGCTGCGCGGTCATTTGAAAATAATCCTGCTTTAGTACCTCAATAATTTGACTTTTTTGGTAATTTAAAATTTGTTTTTTTTTCATTGTTGGGATATTGATACTTTATTAAAAACCATCAGTTTTTGAGAGAAAAAATGCAACTATTAAAACTATCGCACTCCTGAATCTATTCACATAAAAAAGAAACAAGGAGGAGGGTTTTTTAACGATTTCCCCCTTCCTCTTCACTTCTAAAAATCCCTCATTTGAGCAGTTTGAACTGCTACTTCTTTAATCTGGGCACCGCGCCGCACTTTCAGTTTCAGAATTTGACCGATTTTGCTGTTGTCCACCAAACTTTGCAACTGTTCGGCTTCAGTCACTGCCTCACCGTCAATTTGAACGATGACATCCCCTTTGCGAATCCCTGCTTTCTCAGCAGGAGTGTTGGGCACAACTCGCATCACTAACACTCCCTTAACTTCCGGCACAATCAAAGGAGCATTGGGGTCAGAATTATTCTCTCTGGCCATTTCAGGAGTCAAAGCAATCATCTGAATCCCCAAAAACGGATGGCTGACTTCTTCTCCGTTGGCTAGCTGCGCGTAGATGGCTTTGGCTTTGGCGATCGGAATTGCGAACCCAATACCCATTGCATCAGCTCGAATCGCCGTGTTGATGCCAATCACTTCCCCTCTGCTGTTTAACAGCGGGCCGCCGGAATTGCCGGGATTGATGGCCGCGTCGGTTTGAATGAAATCGAGCCGCTTGTCGGGAATGCCGACGGCTGCTGAAGAGCGTTTCAGGGTACTGATAATGCCCAAGGTGACGGTGTTGTCAAATCCGAGGGGGTTGCCCACGGCGATCGCCCAATCTCCCACTTTCACCGCGTCTGAATCTCCTAGGATTGCCACGGGCAAGTTAACTTCCTTGGTATTAATTTTGACAACAGCCAAATCTGTTACTTCGTCAGTACCTTGCACTTCTCCTGGAAATGTCCTGCCGTCATTTAAGGTGACAGTCACTCGATCGGCTTTGTCAACTACGTGGGCGTTGGTTAAAACAATCCCGCTTTTGTCAATGATGAAGCCCGAACCTTGACCGCGCAAGCGTTCTTGTCTGGGGGTCAGGCTGCGTAAATCTTCTCCCAAAAATCTGCGGAAAAAGGGGTCTTCCATTAAGGGGTCGAGGTTGCGGCTGACAGTGCGCTCGGTATCAATGCGAACAACTGCCGGCCCGACTCGATCGACTGCCGCCGTTACAAAACTGCCGGTATCCGCCGGGAGTTCCGAGCTCCGCAGCGCTAACAGTTGCGGATTCGCGGCAGTGGCTGGGGCAGTCTGGAACTGCAACTTGGGCGGATTTTTGCCATCAGCGGCGGCGGCTGCGGCGGGTGCAGCATTGATTGTTAAAGCACTCAGGGCGATCGTCATTGCTAAAATTAGGGCGAACCAACGAGCACCTGTTCGAGGTGCGGGGCGAAAAAACTTAAATAGTCGCATAGCGTCAATCTTTGTTAGTCTGGGTTAGTCTGGTAAAGGTGTGCGATCGTGCGGACTCAATAATCTGCATAATCTGCCACTATGAAGATCCTAAATATATTTTGACAATTCCCGCATCCAGGATACCCGCCACGTGATTCATCCGTCCAGAAATAAAAAACCTGTATCCGATGACACTTGCCCCCGAACTTATCCGTGGGGTCAATCTAAAATCTAAAATCTAAAATCGCGCAATCGATTGACAGTTACAATACATGA
The DNA here is from genome assembly GCF_036701935.1 of Microcoleus sp. M2_D5. Lineage (NCBI taxonomy): Bacteria > Bacillati > Cyanobacteriota > Cyanophyceae > Oscillatoriales > Microcoleaceae > Microcoleus > Microcoleus sp. M2_D5. The sequence continues at coordinate 2,885 of NZ_JAUBRP010000038.1, forward strand.
GTCACGAGCCCGCACCAACTCACCCTATTCTGAATTCTAACTTTAAAAAATTCCCTAGTAATACCAGTTTCAAAAAAAGAATGCAACTCTAGGCCCGTGGGCCCAACCATTACGAAATCACTCATTCCCAATCTAAAATCTAAAATCTAAAATCTAAAATGGTATAACCCCAATGATTCTATCTGATACTTCTACTGACAAATCCTTGCCCTCAAATTCCCACCACCATCACGACGCTGAATCAGCCCACCCTCACCATCACGATGAAGAATCGATGCGGCGGCTGGTAAATCGCTTGTCTCGGATTGAGGGACACGTCCGCGGCATTAAAACAATGGTTCAAGAAAACCGTCCCTGTCCCGAAGTTCTGGTGCAAGTTGCTGCGGTGCGAGGCGCGCTCGATCGCGTAGCGAGAATCATTCTTGACGAACACTTAACTGAGTGCATCGCCAGAGCCGCGAAAGAAGGTAATATCGATACGGAAATCGAAGAGTTGAAAGCAGCTTTGGATCGGTTTTTGCCTTAGCCGCTGCCAATTTTTACATCCCTATAACAAAACCTGCAAATTAGACAAAACTTGCAAGTTACAGCATATTCGGTGGTTTATGAAGTACAGTAGAAACCTTAATTGTGTGCTGTTAATCTGTAGGGTGCGGATCTACGAGATATTGGATATAACTTACAGATTGACGGGTGGCGACGCACCAAACAGCGGGACATCAGATTATGTGTACCACATATAAATGGAATATGCTGTATGATTTCTGACCATTTTTTTAAGCATCTTTCAAAAACGCGGGAAAAGCATCTAATCTTCTCCCCGTCACCCCCACCGCCACAACATCTAATTGATATGCTCTGCAATTTATGATAGCGCGTTTTGTTAAAAAACAATTAGTCAGGTTTGTCGTGACGATGTAAGTCTTCAAAATCTTCACAGATTGACTGCAAACAATTAGATGAGCGGTGATTAATCCGACGCGGTACGAACAGTCTAGACTTTCGTCAGCTTGGCTTTGAGCTGGTATCTGACTGTTGCATAAACTGCTTTATAGGAAGCTTCAATGCTGTATTCCTGCTGCAACCACTCTTGAATTTCTCCATAGCTTTTAAAGCCTTTCTGGGGGTCGCTGAGGCGCATTGCCAAACTAGCGCGGGCAAGAGGTGGAATGGCCGGCTTGCGACCGCCACTGTGCTTTGTTTCGAGGAGTCCTTCGAGTCCCTCAGATCGGTACTTTCTCAGCCACCGCTGCACTGTAATTCGATTTACCCCGATCGTCATTGCCAATTCTTTAACTGTCTTGACGTGACAAATTTTGAACAGGTAAAGTGCTTGAATTTTTTGAAATCCGCTTGCTGTTTTTTGTTCATTTAACAGGTTTTTTAGCTCTTCAATTGTCTCTGTGATGCTAAGTTTACATACTCCAGCCATATCAATTACCTCACGATTCGCGTTCTACAATACCTTTGTTTGACAATGGAGCAAAAGCTGCTCCTATCTTAAATGCTGACCTTTTGTTTGCCCTGAAGCAATACAAAAGCGATCGTACTCATTCAACTTTTGCCTTCCTGGAGGCACTCAGACGATCAGAAACCGGATTATTTTAACCGGGAGCAAGGTTGCAACGATTTTTTTTGTAAAACACCAGGTTTCTGAGTCAGTTTTGTATTTGATGGGCAAGCGTCATTGCTAATACTGATAGCCGTTAATCGCTCGACTGTAACATTAGCGGCAAGAGGTGACTCTTAAGGAATACCATTTATTCTTTTATTGTTAAACATCTATCATGGTTTTCCTGGTATTTATTGGTATTTTTTTCTAACGTATGGGCAATTTTCAGTCATTAGGTGCTAGCAAACCAGCTAATGTCTGTACACCAGCGATCGCATTTTTATACAGACATTCCCCTAGTCCCCGAAGTGCATTTTTGGCTTTCGCAGTGCGAAAAATCCTTAGATATCAGCACTCTCATCGGTCAGAGCGGGTAGGGCCGAGTGACGTTGCAACCTACTTTGACAGCAAGCGGGCCAGTATCCGTGAAACTACTGGCTCGATCGCCAATTGAGTAAAACACGACGAGAGTGGCATTGTCAATTTTTCAGCATTACAGTATAAGTATCGGCTATTTTTGCCCGCCTGCTGTGATCGAAAACGGACTTTCTATGTGAGCCTACTAGCATTTTTTAGTGATCTTGGTCACACGCCTACTCAGTAAGCTCAACTACCCACAAAAAGTTATGAGTTCGATCGTACTTTCCACCTAAAACCTTATAGATTCAGAGAAGTTTCACCCTAGGTGTGAATATTTTAGAATCTAAAATTGCAGAACATCCGGTGCAACCAGCTTGCTGACAGTATTCTTCATTTAAAAGGTGTAGAGAAGCCACAATGAACGTTGACGAACTGCTCAAGCTATATGCAATAGGAGAAAGAAATTTTAGCGGGGTCTACCTGCATGAGGTCTACCTCTACGAAGCAGAATTGATTGGAGCCAATCTGTATGAAGCCGACCTGATTGGAGCCAATCTCAGCAAAGCCAAACTCAACAGAGTCAACTTTGGTAAAGCCAATTTGTGCAAGATTAATTTGAGCAAAGCAGACTTAGGTGGAGCCGACCTCACAGAAGCACTTTTACTGGAAGCTAACCTGAATCGAGCTGAGTTGATGGGAGCCAATCTCAGCAAAGCAGACTTGAGCGGAGCTTCCCTGATCCAAGCAACTTTAATTGGAGCCAACATATCTCGCGCAACACTCAGCCGTGCAGACTTGCACGGAGTAAATTTTTACGGAGTAAACTTGCGTAGGGCGGTGCTCACAGAATGCGATTTAATTGGCGCAAACTTGAGTAAAGTAGACCTCAGCGGAGCCGACTTAATGGGGGCGAGTCTAATTAGGGCAGACTTGACTGAAGCGATTTTAAGTGCGTCAGACTTAAGCGGAGCAAACCTGTTGGGAGCCAACCTTACAAAAGTCAACCTGAGCGGAGTATATCTTAAGGGTACAACGATGCCCGACGGCACGATTCACGACTAATTTATTGGTTAATTTTTATGGTTGCCGAGAACAGCGGCTAAAGGGTAATGAGTAATTCATTACCCTAATTTATTGGCAGCGAAATCTTTATTTGACAATTCCCGCATCCACGATACCCGCCACGCGATCGATCCGTCCAGAAATAAAAAACCTGTATCCGAGAAACTTGCCGAACGTATTTCTCTCGCGCAAGTCAATTCTAAAATCTAAAATCTAAAATCTAAAATCGCGCAATCGATTGACACTCAGGTAAGGCCGAGAACTTCAATCTAGGGTGCTGATGGCGCACAGAACTCCTACATAGGGCAAGTCAAAAGATTTGTTGGGTGAACTTGTGTTATGGTGATTTTCAATTGCTTCGATAAAAGCTATTTTAGATTTAATATTTTGGATTTTGGACGGTTAAAATGAAACTCAGAATCCTCGCTGCTGCAACGCTGCTAAGCGCGATCGCCCCGATCGCTCCTGCACCCGCCGAGAACATCCAACACACGCAACAATTACTAGCCACCCGACAGTGCCCCAACTGCGACCTCAGTAGTGCTGGGTTGGTTTTAGCCAACTTAACCGGAGCCAATCTCAAAGGTGCTGACTTGAGATTGGCTAACCTCAGTCGAGCAAACCTGACGGGGGCTGACCTCAGCGGTGCAAACCTCAGCGGCACCAGCCTGTTTGGCGTCAACCTGACAGGGGCGAACCTCAGCGGTGCCAACCTCAGCGGTGCTGACTTGAGAAGTGCCTATCTGGGCGACGCCAATTTGCTCAACGCCAATTTAACTAACGCGCAACTGCTCGGAGTTAGAGGAATGCCAACAAATATCGGCACCGCTGAAGACTTCTACCGGTTGGGAGTGCTGGAAGCTCAAGCAGGAAACTACAGAAACGCCATTGATTATTACGATCGAGCCCTGAATCTGAAATCGGATTTAGCAGCCGTTTATTTTGCGCGCAGTATGTCTCGCGCTGACTTGGGAGACTTCGCCGGCGCGGCTCAAGACGCTGCAATAGCAAACCAACTGTTTGCTGCTCAAGGAAATTCCCAAGGTCAGGATTTGTCAAAGCAGTTAGCCGAAGCCATTGTAGCGCGCCAAAAGCCTACGGAACCCCGCACGGGGGGCGGTGGCAACTTTATGAGTCTTCTGGGTTCGATCGGTTCTGTGCTGGTGAAGCTAATCTTGCCTTAAAGACTTGTGAACGGCCTGCTCCAACGACTTTTCATGCTGCGCCAACCCAAGCGATGTAGAGCGTTTCATACACCCATCTGGCTTTACTAAACCCCTAATGTCTGTAAGGCAGGTATACTTAGCCTAGTCTCAATATATGTGTCTAGGCTAGTTTCACTATTTAAGGACGGAATATGAAGAGATTTGAAAATATATCAGTAAGGGGTTTTCGGCGTCTTCAAAATATTGAGCTTGAGATGAGAAATCTCATCGTCATGATTGGTGCAAACGGAGCAGGAAAAACTTCTTTTTTAGATGTTCTTTCAATACTAGCCGCTTCAGCAAGTGGAAATTTACAGAATTTATTACAACTTAAAGGGGGCTTGAATGAAATTTTGACAAGAGGTAAAGTACAAGAACTTGAAATTGAAATTTCAATGCAAGTGCCAAAGGAACAACCTTTGAAGTACAGCTTAACATTGTCACCTAAAGGTTTATCTTATGAAATTAGAGACGAATCTTTAACACAGCAGAGAAATCCCAACAGAGCTGAACCATTCAAGTATATTGAATCACAAGGTTTGGATGTTAAATATTTTCAAGAACGCAGTGGACTTTTGAGACCGGATTGGGATCACAATCCTCTTGAAACATCCCTTTCTCAAGTTCCTAAAATGTATCGCGAACCTGAGAACCTGAGAAAGAGCCTTGCTTCTTGCACATATTATGGAGCACTCGATGTTTCAGAGAAAAGTCCAATCCGTCTACCTCAAGCAATGCGCCCTGCAAAGTTGCCTGGAGCAAGCGGTGAAAACCTCGTTTCCTGTCTTTATGACCTTCGGGAGACCGATCGAGACAGTTTTGAAATGGTTGAAAATATCATTTCTGCTGCCTTTCCAGATTTCGATCGATTAAACTTTCCTCCGGTTGCCGCAGGAACTATGTCTATGACTTGGACAGATAGAAATTTTCCTCAGCCTTTCTATGTCCATGAGCTATCAGAAGGAACGCTGCGCTTCCTCTGGTTGGTTGCGCTCCTGCAAAGTCAAACTTTAACAACTATTACGTTGCTAGATGAACCAGAAGTTAGCCTACACCCGGAACTCTTAAGACACTTAGTTTATCTAATGAGAGAAGCTTCAAAACACACTCAACTGATAGTTGCCACACACTCAGATAGACTCATCAGATTTCTCGATCCAAGCGAGATTTTGGTCTGCGATTTGGAAGAAGGGGAGGCAAAAATGAGGTGGGCTGACACTCTTAACCTGGATAAATGGTTAGAAGATTACAGTCTTGACCAGGTTTGGGAAATGAATGTGATGGGTGGCCGTCCATGAGAATTGCTATTTTGGTTGAAGGTGCTACTGAAATGGCATTTAGAAAGAAGCTTCATGAGTTTCTGCAAAGTCGTTTAGAGCAAAAAATGCCCAGACTAGACTTTAAACCACAACATGGTGGAATTCCCAAGCAAGGGAAACTCAAGAAAATAGTTGAAACTCTCCTCGATAATGATGGCTATGATGCTGTAATTGCACTTACAGACGTTTATACCGGAAAGCCGGACTTTAAAGATGCCAATGATGCTAAAGAGAAAATGAGGACATGGGTAGGTAAAAACCCAAAATTCTATCCTCACACAGCATCACATGATTTTGAAGCATGGCTTCTTCCCTACTGGACAACTATCCAGAAGCTAGCGAAACACAACCTTTCTGCTCCTAGCGGTTCGCCTGAAACAGTGAATCATCAAAAGCCACCTTACTATTGGATTAAGGAGATTTTTAGCTCTGGAAAACGCGGAAAAGACTATAACAAAGTGATTGATGGAATGGCTATTTTGAAAAACAACGATCTGATGATTGCGATTCAAGCTTGTCCAGAGCTAAAAGCTTTTGTGAATCGAATTATCTCTCTCTGCGATGAAGATAAAATAATTTCTTGATGTCCGATGTTAGAGCCCCGACTTATTAAAGAAGTCGGGACTCTGGGTGTTCAGTTTTTTAGGTTGTTCTAGTTAATTCAGGGGAATCTCGATCCAGAATTCTGTACCCTGACCGGGTACAGAAACACATTTAAGTACGCCTTGGTGTTTCTCTACTACAATTTGGTAACTGATAGACAGTCCTAAACCCGTGCCCCGACCGACGGGTTTAGTAGTAAAAAACGGATTAAATATGTGAGAGATTAACTCTTTTGGGATGCCGTGACCGTTGTCAGCAATGCAAATTCCTACCGTTTTTTCATCGATTAATTCAGTGCGAATCCGAATACAAGGGGAGGGAAAATCAGGAATCAAACACTCGGTGGTGGCATTTATATCTCCTGACTCGATAGGCAGTATTTGGGAGCTTAAATGCGTCGCCGCTGCACTTGCCACTTTCAAGGGAAGATTCACAACTCGCTCTTTTTGTCCCATTTCTAGGGCGTCAAGGGCATTACCGATCAGATTCATAAATACCTGATTGAGCGAGCTGGCATAGCATTCTACTAAGGGCAAATTGCCGTATTCTTTTATAATTTCTACGGTGTTGCGATCAGAATTGGCTTTGAGCCGGTGCTGCAAAATCAACAGGGTACTGTCGATGCCCTCGTGAATGTCAACGGCTTTTTTCTCGGCTCGATCGCTCCTGGAAAAATTACGCAAAGATACCACTAACTGGCGGATGCGCTCAACTCCGACTGTCATGGAACCCAAAATTTTTGGCAAATCTTCGGCAAGAAATTCGATGTCGATGGCTTCGGAGCACTCGCTAATTTCTGGGTTGGGATTGGGGTAGTGCTGGCGGTAGAGTTCTACCAAGCAGAGTAAATCTTTGGTGTATTCGCTGGCGTGGGACAGATTGCCGTAGATAAAGTTAACGGGGTTATTGATTTCGTGGGCGACTCCCGCCAGGAGTTGTCCGAGACTGGACATTTTTTCGGTTTGAATCAGTTGGGCTTGGGTATTGTGCAATTCTGTGAGGGTTTTAGCTAGCTGTTCGGCTTTTAATCGATCGGCAGTTGCTGCATTGAGACTTTCTTGATAAAGTTCTGCTTGGTGAATGGCGATCGCAGCTTGAGCCGCTAAATGTTGCACCAATTCCTGTTCTGCAGTTTGCCAAACTCTCGGCCCGGAACACTCATGGGCAATCAGCAACCCCCACAATTGGGAATCTTTGCCGATCATGGGTACAATTAAACTTGCTCTCACCTGCAACTCTTCCAAAAATTCGCGGTGACAGGGTGTTAAATCCTCAGTATAAATATCATTAATTGCTCGCACCCGTCCGGCTCGATAAAAGCAGTCTGAGCCTTCGGGAAAGCATTCTTGTGGAGATGTGATACCTAAAATTGACCGCCACTCGCCGCAAACAGCTTCGACAACTACCTCGCCCTGTTTGTCGGCCGCGAATTGGTAGATTACCGTGCGATCGGTATCCAACAAAACTCTGACTTCTCGCACAATAGTTTGCAGTATGATTTTTAAATCTAAGGTGCTGCGAATCTGGTCTCTAACTCGCGTCAATACTTTGGCAAAGTCCAATGATTTTTGCAATTGGGCGGTGCGTTCTTGAACTTGCCGCTCCAAGTTGGCATTCAGAGTTTGCACTTCTTTATAAAGAACGTACTGCCCAATTGCCGAACAAAATTGGCTGCCTATAGCTAAAGCTTGCTCGATTTCTTCGTACTTCCACTCTGGCGACTGACCTTTTTTTATTTCTCGCCAAAGTTCAAATGATTGTCGGGGAAGGGTTTGTGCAGCGCTGGTGTCAAAGCGCCCAGCCCACATTTTTTCGGTATCAATTGCATTGCGAAACACGGTCAAACAGCCGACTACTTGTTGTTTGTAGTGGAGGGGAATTATCAACAAACCCCGAATTTTAGAAAATTGAAAAGCCGGAACTAAAACTCTAAATAGAGGTTCTTTGTATAAGTCTGTAATTATCAAAACTGGAAATTGAGAATTAGTAATAACTGGAATTTTTGGAAGTCGATCGGTATTTTTAAATCCTTTGGTTAGCCATTCCTGCCAGAGAGGATGAGCTTCGATAGCCTTAACTTTTTCCCAGTTGGGAAGTGTCGGTTGTTCTCCTGTGGTGAACAGTTCAAAGGTAGCATCACTGTGGGCCGGGGCAATTGGCAATCCTCCTTCAATCTTGGGAGGGGATAACTTTTCACCGTTGATTTTCGGCTGGTTGAGATAGAGTCTGCCACCGCTGCCGCCCAAAGCGGTGACGGTGGCTTCTAAACCTTGCTGCAGTTGAATGTTGACGTGACCGTACAACAGGGCTGCTATGCGGCTCACGGTAGCTTCGCGGGCCGCTTGAGAGCGGGTTTGCTGGAGGAGGAGGGCGTGGGCGATAGCGCTAGACAATTGATCTGATACGAGCTGAACTACTTCTAAATCTGCTGGTGAAATATTGAGGGGCGCACAGTGGTGAGACACTAAAAGTCCCCACAGTTCGATGTGAATTTTTTGATTATTTCCTGGCTCGTATCGAGTCAGACACGTCGCGGCCTGGCAGATATCTGTTTTGCTGTTTTCCGAGACGATCCGGCGGTGCACAATCGGCACGACTAAGGATGATTGCACTCCCATTGCCATCAGGTAAGCGGTGTGGCAAGGATCTAGCGATCGGTAATGCGTCTCTTCATTTACTAAAGGTTGACCGGTGTCTGCAGCATCGAGGGGACTCAGGACGATCGTCCCTGAGTTAACATCTATTATTGTCCGCTGGCGCAAAGTGACATACATCTCCCTGGCGCTGGCGGGAATGTCGTCTGCTGGAAAGTGCAATCCTTTCAACGAAGGGAGACAGTTGTTATTAATTGACTCAGCAACAACTTCTCCACTTCCGTCGGCACTAAACCTGTAAATCATAATGCGATCTGTTTTCAAAAAAGACCGCACTTCTGCTACCGTACTGGTTAAAATATCTTCTAATTCTAGAGATTGGCGAATGCGTTCTGTTATCCGCCGTATCAAAACTTCTCTGTCTAGTTTATAATGTAATTCTTGTGTATTTTCTCTGAGTTGCATAAATCTCCTTTTGTACTTATACAATGATAATAAGAAGTTTTGATGTGCTGTTGGAGCGTTGAAATTCAAATGCCTCACCCTGAATTTTTGACTCAACCGATCTGTACAATTAATCCGTCGCGCACTTTTCAGAGACGACGGTGTATCGCCTCTGGTGGGCTGGGGCAAGTCAAATCTGCGATCGCGCCAGTTTAACCCTTGCCTTCAACAGGCAGATCGACTTAAGCAAATAATAATTATTATTTTAATGCTCTTATAAATTTCTCGCAATCTTAAACTCTCACTATCACAATTATTCATTGTTAGGATAACTTGACATTTGTTGTATAACTTCATATAATGATAATTAACGAAAGAATTTGAGTTTCTATCAGCGCCCCTGGTGCTGACTAATTTCTTGGCGCACGCTCATCAGAATTTTACCCAAATGATTTTGACCGGTTCGGTCGCAGCCACACCCCCAGTAGTAATCTGTTGGCGAATCCTCTACAATTACTCGATCCCCTGTGGCAAGAAGAATCGCTTGAATGTCTGTATGAGTGAGAAACTTAGTTAAAACTGCTTCGCGCATAATGGGAATTTTCACGGCTTCCCAATCAGCGCGAATCCGGTGGTTGGGATCGCGACCTAATTTAGCGGCTTCTTGAGGAGTTGCTACGGCTTGAATCGCCGCCACTAATCTTTGATCGGTGCTGACAAATTTTTGGGCTTGATAGTAATGTTCCACCGTCAACCAATATTGACCGTGCAGAGAAATGTCGTGTAGTGAAAAATTAGAAAAGCAGCCATAAGGCTCCTCTACTTTATAAAAATAAATTATCATTGGATTTTAGATTTTAGATTTTAGATTTTAGATTTTAAAGTTTACAGGATTTACGCAAAATCCAACGATCTAGGGTGCTTGGGGGCGCACATTACCGCTATTGGGAATGAGGAATTGAGAATAAGGAATTGGGATTTAAGAAGATTCTCTCTTCTTTCTTCCCTCAAAATCCATGCGTTAAATCCGTTGCCGAACTTCCTTCGTTATAAAACGGCATCAGCTTTTTAAGAGCGCGGTTAGCGATATCGGCATAACGCGGTTCGCAACACAAAATTTTGCTCATCAACTGAGTAGTCATCGGCAATTTGACGCCCGCTCTGCCAGCAGCTCCTGTAAACTGATAGAATGCTCTAGCCAAGCGACTCGCCCAAATCAGATGAGTGTTCCATTCTTGGGCGATCGATTGAGTGTACGGCTGCTTAGCGTCGTCGGCACCTCCAAGACTCGATCGCTCGCCTCAGCAGCCTTAAATCCGCTAACAATGGCAGGACGAATTCCTTCACCGGATAACTGGTAATGGGTGATTGGTCAATGGGGCAGGAGGAATTGGTAAGTTAATGAGTGTTAAATCTTGAGTTTTTAACTCACAACTCACAAATCATTCAGCGTCTGCTCGTTGTTCGCGGCCGTATCTCGGCAATCTCAAAACTCTTCCTATTCCCCATGCCCAATTTTCCATTGCCTAAACAGTTGTGATATCTTTCTCTTTGGCTGCCAGAACTTCTTCTATTTTGGCAACGTACTTGTCCGTCAGCTTTTGAATTTTATCTTGCAAGTCGCGGGATTCATCTTTAGAGATATCGCTGCTTTTTTCCTGCTTGCGAATCGAGTCAACGGCATCGCGGCGGATATTGCGAATTGCTACTTTACCTTCTTCAGCAAACTTCCCGGCCATTTTGACAAATTCTTGGCGTCTGTCGCTCGTCAGCGGCGGAATGTTCAAGCGAATAACTGAACCGTCGTTGTTGGGAACGAGTCCTACATCGGACAGGGAAATTGCTTTTTCGATCGAGGTAAGCGCTGTGCGATCGAACGGTTGAATGGTGATCGTAGTCGCATCCGGCGTGCCGATGTTTGCAAGGGATTTGATCGGAGTTGGAGAGCCGTAGTAGTCTACCATGACTCGATCCAGGAGGGAGGCGTTGGCCCGTCCCGTCCGAATAGTATTAAAAGACCGTTGAGTAGCCTCAACTGCCTTTTGCATATGATCTTCTGCTTCAGCTAACTTCACAAAAACCTCCGACAAGAGTTCCAATAGATTCTCCCATTACAGCTCGGTAGATGTTGCCCGACACCGAGAGGTCAAATACCATAATAGGAATATTATTTTCTTTGCAAAGGGCGATCGCCGTACTGTCCATCACCCGCAAATCTTGATTCAAGACGTGGGCATAGGTGAGGGTTTGATACCTGCGCGCGTTGGGGTTGAGGTGGGGGTCGGAATCGTACACCCCATCTACCTTAGTAGCTTTAAAAATCACCTCTGCATCAATTTCAGCCGCCCGCAAAGCGGCTGTAGTATCAGTAGTAAAAAAAGGGTTGCCAGAACCGGCACCAAAAATCACTACTCGTTTTTTTTCTAGGTGGCGAATTGCCCGCCGCCGGATGTAGGGTTCAGCTACTTCTTGCATGGCGATCGCCGATTGCACCCTCGTTGGCACTCCTGCTTGTTCCAGGGCATCCTGCAAAGTGATAGCATTCATCACCGTAGCAATCATGCCCACATAATCAGCCGTTGCCCGATCCATCCCTGCCGAAGCAGCTTTCACCCCGCGAAAAATGTTGCCGCCACCGACAACAATCGCGATTTGAATGCCTTGGGACACGACTTTGGCCACTTCCTGGGCGATCGACCCAACGACTACCGGATCGATGCCGTAGCCCAAGCTGCCCATCAGCGCTTCACCGCTGAGCTTCAGCAAAACTCGCTGATATACCATCCCCATGCCGCCACTATTTTTTTACTCTTTTTGCCTCCACCATAAGATAGCAGCACGGGTGCATTTTGAACATCAATTACCCGGAACAGGCATCCTGCTTGTGGTGGCAGAGAATTTGTTTGTTGCGTGAATGCTAGGTGAACAGGCTTTTGGGCCTGTTCCACAACCGGATTTATTTTTTCTCAGTGAATGCTAGGTGAACAGGCTTTTGGGCCTGTTCCACAACCGGATTTATTTTTGTGGGGAGTAGGGGTTGGACACGCGATCCCCTAAAAGAATCAATCCTTGGGGACGAAATTAAGAGCAGCAGAATTCATGCAGTAACGCTGACCGGTAGGTTTGGGCCCGTCGTTAAATACGTGACCGAGATGAGCGTCGCAAACAGCGCACAGTACCTCTGTTCGGCGCATGAACAAGCTGTTATCCGACTCGCACTTGACATTTTCTTCGCTAACTGGAGCGTAGAAACTCGGCCAACCGGTACCGGAATCGTACTTTGTTTCTGATTTAAATAGCTCTGTGCCGCAGCAAATACACTTATAAATTCCGGTTTTTTTGTTGTCGTGATATTCGCCGCTAAAAGCTCTTTCCGTTCCTTTTTTGCGGGTGACTTTAAACTGTTCTGGCGTGAGTTGTTGTTGCCATTCAGCGTCTGTTTTTTTAACTTTTTCAGTCATGATTTGATGTTTGGTTAAGATGTATTTAGCTGTTGACGGTTAAGTGTTAACTGTTGAGTCTTGGCGGTTAACGGTATATTGCTAGTTAACTCAGGCTTCCATTAATATTAACCTAATTGGCTCTAAATGAACATACCAGGGAAAAGGATTGTCCTTAATAGCCCTCCACTTTTCCTTGAAAACTTCGGCTTGCAAGTGATAATCTTGGGAATCATTGGGAGGCGAGTGTAATTTGAGATATAATGTCACCCGGTGCGGAGTTTCCACAGTCGAGGCGATCCAACAAGCAAAAGTATTTTCGCGATCGCACCCGCTAACAAAACTCAGTTGATGAGCCCGAATTCCCACAAAAACTAGAGATTTGGGAATGGGTTCGACTACAGTCAGAGTACAGCCCCAGTCGATCGCCTCCACGACAGTTACGGAGATATGTTTAGCGGCACAGAAGTTTTTACAGCCCGTCAACTGGGCGACGGTGAAGTTGCCAGGGCGATCGAAAATGTTCTCTTTGGTATCAAAGGCGATCGGCTTTCCCTCGGCCAATACCAACAGATTTTTGCACACCCGGTAAATTTCCTCTAAATTGTGGCTGACAAACAAAGTAATGCCCCGATAATTAGCCAGAGTCTGCATTAACTCCCGTTCCAGTTGACTCCGCAAATGAGTGTCCAAAGCAGAAAACGGTTCGTCTAACAGCAGCAATTCTGGAGAAGGGGCGATCGCCCTTGCCAAAGCCACCCGCTGCTGTTGTCCCCCCGAAAGTTCGTGCGGGTAGCGGTTTTCCAGTCCCGACATTTGCACCGAAATTAGCTGTTCTTTTACCCGAAGTTTTTGCTCGCTTTCAGATAAATGCTGCAAACCAAACGCAATATTTTGAGCAACAGTCAGGTGAGGAAATAAAGCATAGTTTTGAAACAAAAAACCGATACGACGGTCTTTAGAAGGTACATTAATACCCTGTGCTGAGTCAAATAAAACCCTGCCGTTGACGGCAATTTTACCGCTGCTGGGAGTTTCCAAACCGGCGATGCAGCGCAGAGTCATGCTTTTGCCGGAACCCGACGCGCCCAAAATTCCCAGCACTTCCGAGCCGATATCGAAGCCGACATCCAAGGCAAAGCTGGACAAAGGTTTAAAAATGCCTAAACAAAGTCCGCTTTCCGCTTGTTTTGTTTGGGACTTGGTGGTAAAAATAGACGCGAATTTAGGAATATTTGATTGCAGTCTGTAGCTCGAATTCTGTTGAGGCGATATTTTTTGTAAATCAGTCCAAAAATTAACAGCAGTTAGCACGCTTAGAGAAATACTCAGAATAATCAAAACCCAAATAGCAGCTTGCCTCATATCCCCAGCTTCCACAGCAAAATAAATTGCCATCGGAATAGTTTGAGTTTGTCCGGGAATATTCCCCGCTAACATCAACGTCGCGCCGAATTCACCCAAAGCGCGAGCAAATGCGAGAATAGTTCCTGCTAAAATTCCCGGCCATGCTAGCGGCAACATAATCCGCCAAAAAACTTGCCACTCCGATGCTCCCAAAGTGCGGGCTGCATTGAGAAGATTGGCATCAATTTGCTCAAAAGCTCCCAAAGCAGTTTTGTACATGAGGGGAAATGATACAACTGTGGCAGTAATCGCGGCGGCTTGCCAAGTGAAAATTATAGTTAAGTCGAATTGTAGCAAAAATTGCCCGATCGCCCCATTTCTCCCAAACAGCAGCAGCAGCAAAAATCCGACTACTGTCGGCGGCAAAACTAAGGGAGAAATGAAAATCCCTTCAATTAAAGCTTTACCTCGGATGCGAGTTGAAAGCATCCACCGGGCGGCGGCTATTCCCAGAAAGAAGGTAAAGAAAGTTGCGATGGCTGATGATTTCAGAGATATCCATAATGGAGAAAAATCAAATTCCATAAATCGTAGGGACGGGTTTCACTAACAATAATTGTTTCAAACAAATAACTTGCTAAACCGCCCCCACCCAAAGATAAATCAAAATGTATAATTTTGGGATTCGCTCGTAGGGGCGGGTTTTACCAACAATATCGGGCTAATACCAATAATCTCGCAAACCCGCCCCCACCCAAAGGCAAATCGAAATGTACCTCTTTGAATACACAAGGTTATCTGTTGTGTGAGGGCGGGTTTATATAGATTGTTGGCGGGAATTAGATATTGTTGGTAAAACCCGCCCCTACAGAATTTGGTTGTATGAGACTAATTAACTAGCTATGCCAAATCCGTATTTCTGAAATACTATTTTAGCTCGATCGCCCCCCAAAAAGTCAACAAACCCTTTGGCAGCAGCCGGATTGCGGCTGTTTCTGATAACTGCCAGCGGATAAACAATGGGCGAATGCAAATTTTCCGCAGCCGTTAGCCGCACAGTTACTTTGTCGGAGGCTGTGGCGTCAGTCGCATAAACTATACCAGCATCAACGTTACCGCTTTCGACAAATGTCAGCACTTGGCGGACGTTATTTCCTAGCACTAATTTTGGCTGTATTTGCCGCCACAATCCAAGTTTATTTAGCATTTCCTGAGCGTATTGTCCCACAGGTACGCTTTTCGGTTCGCCGATCGCAATTTTCTTGATTCTGGCATCTGTCAACTGTTTGAAATCGCTCAAAGCAACACCGTTTTTGGGAGTAATCAAAACCAGGCGATTTGTCAGCAAATTGCGGCGCGTGTCGTTAATTAGCAGGTTAGATTGCTGCAAAGCATCCATTGGGTTGGTGGCGGCGCTGAAAAATACATCTATCGGTGCTCCCTGCTGAATTTGCTGTTCTAGAGCACCGGAAGCACCAAAATTATAAGTAATAGTAAAATTCGGATTACTGCTTTGATAAACAGTTTTGATTTCCCCTAAAGCTTTCGAGAGACTGATAGCAGCGGATACGTTTAAGGAGGTGCGCTGCAACGTATCGACTGAGGAAAAGTTCTTAAATAAGTTCCAACTAATCAGCAGTGCTAGCAGGAAGGCGACTGCGAAAATTAAGTTGGGAATACGTCTACTTTTTAAGTTCACAGACAATTGTTTTGAATCTTTTTACTCCTTACCAGGCTCTGCCTAGTAAAGCAGATTCGGAGGCTGTATCTCCAATTTTCATCCAGTCTTTGACGAGGCAGAGCCTCTGGAGATAGGTTCCCAGGCACAGCCAGGGAACCAGTTAATAATTAGTGCGGGAACGTTAATTTTAAATCTGCCTACGATCGCCATTTGACGGAACAGCCTATTGCCTCTGTAGTTGAAGGCTCAACGGGTTGACTGTTGAGCAATTGGTCGATCGCACTCCGCAGATAAGAAACCTGCACCGCCGCCGGATCGTCAGCGTTGTCGTCAATTAAACCTTTATAGCGCAGTTTGCCGTCTTGGTCTAACAAAAAAACCTCCGGGGTTTTAGAAGCCCCAAAACTTTCAGCCACATCTTGAGCAACATCTCGGATATACGGGAAGTTGAGTTGATTGTTGGTGGCAAAAATTTTCATATTCTCAAAACTGTCGTCGGGATACTGGTTTGCATCATTAGCATTAATCCCGATTAAAGTAACATCTCGATCTTGAAAATCTGCTTGAAGTTCTTTCATGCGATTGAGATACAACTGCACGTAAGGGCAATGATTGCACATAAATATCACCGCGATCGCCCGAAATTTTTCTAAATATCGAGCTAAATGGTGAACTTCGTCGTCAACTCCCGGCAGTTCAAAATCGGGAGCGTAGCCGTTAATGGGAGTACCCGTTGTATCCATTAGTAAACTCATGTTTTCAGGAGGTGAAGAGGAGTATTTGCCAGCATGAAAGATGAAACTGTCAGCACGAATAAAATTGGCTGTTGTTTGGCTTTAGCTTAATTCTAGCCTTGCCAACAGCCTATTGTGATTCGTGCTTCGCGATTTATTCCTCGTCTGGCTTTAGCCAACCTTGAGCCAGAGCTTGGTATCCAATAAGTTTGTATGCTAATTTGGCGGCGGTAAATTCTGAGACGACAGAATCTACAATAGGTGCTAATTCCATAATGTCACACCCGATTACTTCGTAGGACTCGAAGACGCGGCGCAAAAATGCGGTGAGGGAATACCAATTTAACCCGCCCGGTTCGGGTGTTCCCACCCCTGGAATTAAAGTCGGATCGATGCCGTCTAAGTCGATCGTCAAAAATACTCGCTTAGTTGTTATGCTGGCAATTGCGCGATCGGCCCAATCCGGTTGAGTAGCAATTTCTCTGGCTCGAATCACGTTTAGCTGTTTGGCTTTAATCAAGTCGGCTTCTTCCTTGCAGATAGCGCGAATCCCGATTTGCAGTGTCGGTAAGCCCATATCGACAACACGTCGCATCACGCAGGCGTGGTTGTGAATCGAGCCTTCGTATTCGTGTCGCAAGTCGCCGTGGGCGTCAATTTGCACGACTGTGAAAGGTTCATCCGGGTATGCTTGGCGATAACCTTCGACAACGCCGGCAGTGATGCTGTGTTCGCCTCCGAGGGAGATGACAAATTTATTTTCGGTAACTAGCTGGTAGACTGCTGCTTGGGTTACTTGCAGCATTTCTGAGGATGAAACTGGTTGTCTGTTGCGGGTATCGGCGATCGGCTCTTTTGTATAAATTCCGACATCGTAGCAAACTTCGGCATCCAATTCTTCGTCGTAGCACTCGAGTTGATGAGAAGCTTCTAGAAGTTTGGCGGGCCCGTTTTCGCACCCCCGGCGGTAAGTGGTGGTAGCTTCGTAGGGAATTGGTAAGATTACTACTTTGGCGGTGTCGTAGTCGGGTACAATTTCAGACCCCAGAAATGGTACGACTGCTGTGGAAACGATCGTTGGCATAAGGGAAATTTTAATACAGCAAAGAAGTCAGCAGGTTTAATCGTGACATACTATCGGCTCTAACTGCAAAGTAGTCATTAGTCATTAGTCATTAGTCATTAGTCATTAGTCAGCAGTCAGCAGCTAACAATGCCCCATGCCCTATGCCCCATGCCCAATCTAAAATCTAAAATCTAAAATCTAAAATCGCATGACATCTTCTACTCCCGCTTCGTCAACACTTATTTCGCCTCAAACTTGGCTGTGGAAAGGCTTTCCGATTTGCTACCAGGCTGCGGGTTCCCAGGGGCCTGCGGTGGTGTTTGTCCACGGTTTTGGTGCGTCTTGGGGCCACTGGCGCAAGAATTTGCCGGCGCTGGCTGCTGATTGCCGCTGTTATGCGATCGACCTCATCGGTTTTGGCGGTTCTGCTAAACCCGCGCCCAAGCTTGAGATTGACTATACTTTTGAAACTTGGGGTCAGCTAATTGCTGATTTTTGTCGGGAAGTTGCGGGCGGGCCGGCTTTTTTGGTGGGAAATTCGATCGGCTGTGTGGCAATTATGCAAGCGGCTGTTGATTTTCCCGATATTGCTTCTGGCGTAATTTTACTCAATTGTTCCCTACGCTTGCTGCACGATCGCAAACGCGCCGAAATGCCTTGGTATCGCAGTTTTGGAGCGCCAATTGCACAAAAAGTTTTAAATGTCAAGTGGATAAGTCAATTATTTTTTAAACAATTAGCAACGCCAAAAACAGTAAAAAAAGTGCTTTTGCAAGCTTATCACCGTCCTGAAGCTGTCAGCGACGAACTGGTAAATATGCTGCTGGAACCTGCTAAAGACAGCGGCGCAGTTGAAGTATTTGTGGCCTTTATCAGTTATTCTCAAGGCCCGCTACCGGAGGATTTGTTGCCGCGTTTGAGCTGTCCGGCTTTGATTTTGTGGGGTACGGATGACCCTTGGGAGCCGATCGCCTTGGGGCGAGAATTGGCAAAGTTTCCGGCTGTTGAAAAGTTTATTCCTTTGGAGGGAGTGGGCCATTGTCCCCAGGATGAAGCGCCGGAATTGGTCAATCCTATTTTACTCGATTGGATTAAAGAGCGATCGAGATTTGCCGACAATCCTCCCCTTTAATCAACAAAGGAAGAGGCACTTTAGCTAAGCGATCGGGTTAACTTAGAATTGAGAGTTTTTAGGAGTTGAAGTGGGAGCTATATTTGCGCGATCGCGCCATAGCACCAACGGAATGCTTAACGTTCCTAAAATCATTACAACTCCAGTTAGAATCCAAACTAGCACACGATTTGGGCGATAATCACCTCGCTCAATTTGCCAGAATACTCGATTATAACGCCATGCTGCTAAGGCAATGACCGCAATCCCAAAAACGACCAGACTCAGCCCTAAAGTTTCGGAGTTGAAGAAGGGAGGGGAGGAAACTTCTTGCTGAGTCACTGTAGCTTGAAATTGACGGAGAAATAAACTGAACCGACTGATTGCAAACCCAAAACCAACTAAAGCCAGTGAAGTTCGTAACCATGCCAGAAAGGTGCGTTCATTTGCCTGATGTTCTCGCTGTCGGTCTATTTTATCACCCTTGTTCATCAACCCTACCTTGATAAAATATCTTAAGCTTTCCCTCGTTGATTATTGTTTCACTTGTGACTGCGGAGGGAAGTATCGGTATTGCGATCGTGATTCATCATCACCCAAAAATATACTATCAGTAAATAGACAAAAAAGCGATCGCCTCCATCTCTACCAACAGAAAATAAGAGGACACAGCAATGCTGTGTCCCTACAAATACCCCAGTTAAAATCCAGTTTAAAAAGACTTAGGCACACTGCCGGACTGAGCCTTTTTCTCCAACCAATCCTGACCCAATCTGATTGTGACATCCGAATTCAAAGAACCGGTACTCTCAACCAACACATCTCCAAAACCCAAAAACTGGCGAATCGCTTGAGCACCTTTAATATCGCCCTGTTGAGCTACTAGAGTAGTTACCTCCAGCGGTTCGGGCCAAGCTTTATAAACCTGAACATTCCGATAACCGGCTTGAGTCAAATTATTGACAAAATCTTCAACAGCCGATGGATCTCCGGTACTATCTTGAATCGCCACCTTCAGAAAAGTCGAATCAGCATTCTCAATTGTCCAAGTATTTTGGCCGAAGTCAAAATGTTCCGCCACCATAGTTTCGATGGCATATTGGTCGGGCAACCAAAAACTTGCTTTGTAGTCCTTAGAATCGCTAAATTTGCCGGGAACCATCAACATCTGCACGCCAGCGCGATCGGTTTGAGTAGCAAAACCAGCCAAAGCTACCAATTCTTCTATACTCAAATTCGTGTCAAGGTGAGACTGAATCACCGATAAAATCTTCGGTAGTCGAGACAGCAAACCTACATTTACTTCCTGTTCCACAAAAGCCCGCATCAACAATTGTTGGCGCTGCACCCGCCCGATGTCGCCCAAATCGTCGTGCCGATAAAGCAAATATTGCACGATTTGTTCGCCGTTGAGTTTCTGCTTGCCAGCCTTTAAATCTATATATAAATGCTGACTGTGATCGGTATACTTCATGTCTTTAGGGACATTAATAGTAATGCCACCCAGGGCATCGACCAAACTTTTGATGCCGTGAATGTTAACTGTGACATAGCGGTCAATTCCCACACCGCCCAGGAGTCCGCTAACTGACTTCGCTGACGAAGCCGGGCCACCGTGGTAATTAGCTTCGTTGATTTTCACCTCGCCCCTGCCTTCAACATAGGTGCGGGTGTCTCGCGGAATGGAAAGCACGCTTAACTTTTTATTTTGAGGGTCAAACCTCACCAACAGCATGGTATCGGTTAAGCCCTTAAATGAGTTTTCCCAAACCTCGTGTCCGACATCTTTGTTGACACTTCCTTCGATGTCAGAGGTCAGAACTTTAAGCCCTAAAACTAAAATATTAACTGGCCGAGTCAGCTCCGGCATCTTCATGTTGAGCTTTGCCATGTCGCCTTGAGAAAATACGGCTGCTTCTTCAGGGCTCAACTTTTGTTGCTGAAGCGGCGTTGTCGAAAGGGAGACGGCTAGCAACGCTCCGGCTGTGGCTGAGAGCATGGCTACTCCAGCCAAACCAAAACCAAAACCCAGCCAACGGCCTCGATGGGGCTGGTTCGATTTTTTGGTTGCAGGTTGAGCAGTTGATTGTTGGATAGGGTCTTGATTAGGAATTTTTTGAGCTGGCACTGGCTTCCTCACACACAACAAAAATAAAAAAGATAATGGCAATATGTAGTATCAAGCTGAAGACGCACTCAATCAATAGGGTAGGGGCTTAAAAAAACCCTAAATTATGATAAATGTTTGCCTACTACTTGCTCGGCTAAGCGACTAATTCCAGGCAACCATAGCGGTTGACGCTTCCAGAGGCGAACCATCAGTCCCAGAGCAACGATGAAATAGCTGGTTGTTAGCAGGCTACTCATTAATAACATGGGAAGTGTCTGAGATTCCGCAGAAATCGCTCCAGCTTCTAAAAGAATATGTCCTAAGAGCCAACTAAAAGCAAGGGCAATTGCCAAGCGGCTGATGGCTTTGCGTTCGGGACTACCCTGACGGCGGTAAAGAGTCCACAGGGCTGGGAAAAAGCCGATGACTGGGATCATTAATACAAACAGACTGGCACGATCGAGTTCAGGATTTTCTAAGGGATCTGTATTTTTCATAAAAAAACTCGGTAAGTGGGAAACTCAGCGACTTCAGTCCTGAGAGGAAAACGACTCGGCGATTTCAATCGCCTTGAATCTTTCCCCTGTCGGGTTGGAGGGGTATGGTTGCCCCTCCGATGAGGTATGGTTGCCTCAGTCTCCCTTGCGGGGTAATGTTCGTGCAGACCTGGTTATAAAGGCTTGTTAGACCTGCGACACTGTTTCAGTGACTTTAAAACTGTTTAATCGCAGGTGACAGAGCGGAAAACTGGCGTCGCATTCGCCGGTGTCGTGACCTAAATAACGTCTCCTCTTGCGAGGGGTCTGGTCAGCATAGCTTGCTCGATTTCTCCTACAAGCTCAGTGGCTTTAGCCCTGAGTTACTGACAATTCGGTACTCAAAATTTGCAGAAGGTGAGATTTTGCACACAAGTTATTTGTTAGAGGGAAAATTTATATCCTAAACCAAAATTCCGAGAGCAGGGCTGGGGATATCGCCAAAATTGTCTGTCACAGGCCAAATTTTTCTGCCCTCCCAATCTCGCGACCGATCGTTGGCAACTTTTCGACCCGGAGACCCGTATTTTGATAAACTGGATACAGCACAGCAGTCAGGAGAACAGACTTAGCCATGACCCAATCCCAAAAACCCATCGTTATTGCTCCATCCATATTATCAGCCGATTTTAGCCGTCTTGGAGAAGAGATTCAGGCTGTCGATCGAGCTGGGGCTGACTGGATTCACGTAGATGTGATGGACGGTCGCTTTGTTCCTAATATTACTATCGGGCCGCTGATTGTTGAGGCAATTCGCCCTGTTACTACCAAGGTGATCGATGTCCACTTGATGATTGTGGAGCCGGAGAAGTACGTCGAGGACTTCGCTAAGGCTGGTGCTGACATTATTTCGGTGCACGCGGAACACAATGCTTCCCCTCACTTGCACCGCACCCTCGGCCAAATTCGGGAATTGGGCAAAATGGCTGGTGTGGTTCTGAATCCTTCGACGCCGCTGGATTTGATCGAGTACGTGCTGGAACTTTGCGACTTGGTGCTGATTATGAGCGTCAATCCGGGCTTTGGCGGTCAAAGTTTTATCCCGGCTGTTTTGCCGAAAATTCGCCAGTTGCGTAAAATGTGCGACGACAAGGGCCTCGATCCTTGGATTGAGGTAGATGGCGGTTTGAAGGGGAACAATACTTGGCAGGTTCTGGAAGCGGGCGCAAATGCGATCGTTGCTGGTTCTGCTGTGTTTAAGGCGAATGATTATGCAGGGGCGATCGAGGGTATCCGCCACAGCAAGCGCCCGACTCCTGAGTTGGCTGCGGTTTAATCAAAGATTTTTCGAGTTTTTGTGGTTTTTCTCGTTCCCAGCCAAAGCAGGCTGGGAACGCATTTTTATACTCGGTTTCCAAGAGTCAGGAATTACTTATTTCGAGATAGAGGCGAGAATGCTTTCCATCTCAGAAAGCTCGATCGCCCCGGAGAAAGTTTTGCCGTTCATAATAAAAAACGGAGTGCCTTCAATGCCTAGTTGTTGAGCGAGTTGCACGTCTTTGGCAATGGCGGCTTCGGCGGCGGGGCTGTTGCGATCGGTGTTGAATTTATCTAATTTTAGATTGAGCTTTTGGGCGATCGATGGGTACAATGGCTCGCCTAAATCTTTCTGCCCTTCAAACAAAGCGCTGTAATATTCCCAGAATTTGCCCTGCTGCCCCGCCGCCCAAGCTGCTTTAGCTGCCGGTAGCGCTTGAGGGTGAATAGAAGTCAAGGGAAAATGCTTGTAAGCTAAAGTAACTTTGTCCTGGTGTTTTGCCATAAACTGCTTGACAGTATCGTGAGCGCGCGCGCAAAACGGACATTGAAAGTCAGAGAATTCTAAAAGTACAATCTGCTGCGAAGCTGAACCCGTGGTGGGAGAATCCCCGATCGCCGATTTGGGATTAGTTTTCATCTCCTGCAAAAATGATTCCTGCGCTGCTTTGAGAGACTGCTGCTGCTGTTGCTGGTAAGCTTGTACCGACTCTAAAATTGCTTGCGGATTTTCGCGGATCACCTGCAAGACTTGCTCTTTCAACTTGGGATCGACTGAATTGCCAGCCGTTGACTGTGCGGGGGAACAACCGATAAATACCAGGCAACCTGCCAGGAGTACAGCCAAGCAGAAGGCTTGCTGGCTGCGGAGTTTTCGCCAAATAGTGGATATGTTCATCTTTTTTTTCGGATTCACGACAACACTTAATCCTACATTTAATTTTGCGGAGTGTCAGGTATACCGCTGTTGACTGCGGTGCAGTTATTTTTATCTGTAACCAATATTTATTCAGTGGCAATCGGTAATTGGTAGTTGGTAATTTGCAAGGGGTGTTAATCATCCGAACACTGACTAAGCTAATAATTAAGATTTAAATCATTGGAATTTATTATAATATAATTTCGCCTAAAACGACCCAATAAAAAAGGTTTGTAGTGAGGACTTTAGTCCCGATCAGATTATGAGGACTAAGGATCGCGAATTAAATAACTTACAATTTTAATTGCTATTGTGGGATGGGCGTCCCGCCCGTCCTTAAAAGACGGGCTTTCAGGCCCATCCCACTTTCAAGAGGGGAAGTTATTTAATTCTCATTCCTAAAGTCTTAACTACAAACGCGATCGCGGTTATTTTACAGGACTAGATATAAAATATAAAAGGACGATCGCCCAGGCGATCGTCCTTTTATTTGCGGCACGTATTATCAGTTTTTAGGCTTGTCTGAATCCAAGATTATTTGCGGTTGTTGAGCCATTTAGCAGCAACTATTCCCAAAATACCTGCAACAACTGGATTTCCCAAAAACTTCATCAAACTTGGCTGTTCGGCCAGCACTTCTTGGAAAATATCCGGGTGATTGTGATAGGTGAACGAGGCCAACTTGGTAACATCGTCAGCAGTCATGCGGCTGGCGTGGTGGGTAGAAAGTCCTAGCTGCTTTTCCAATTTGCGATCGTCCAATCCTCTCTTGCCCAAATGCTTGAAGAATTCCCGCGCTACATCGTCGCGTTCGTTTGGCTTAATTTGGGCGATCGCCTTTTGCAATTCCGGTTCCAACTGAGCCGGCGGGAGCGAGTCGTGATTCAGGGAACGCCCGAATAATTGTTTGCGCTGAGCCGGCGAAGTTCTCTGAGCAAAATCGTCAAAGTTTTCGTAATCTTCACCCGTTGTCTCCGGCATCATTTCTCGATCGCCCTGGGCTAAATCGTTCATGATTTGACGCTTGTAATTATCGCTGCTACTCATGGTAACTCTCTTCCAATCTACACAACATTTCAGTTTTAAATTGAGATGGCTTCGCCCTCAAAAAACTGCGGAATATTAAACCGCCTCGCGGCTATCATTTAAGCTTGCTAACTCGGTCAAGACTTGTATTCAATCTGATTTGATTGCTGGTCGTACTTAGCAGTCAAAATCAGTTTTTTGTCAGGAGCGTAAACCAAAACACTTACATCTTGATTTGGGAAATTGCGGTGAAAACCTTGTGCTAAAGATTTGGCTAAATCTTTCACTTCTGTAGGGCGGACCTGCGGGGTAATTACAACTCCCAACTTGTTATTGTCGCGGACGTAAGCATCCTGAACCAAGCCCTGAGCCGTCTTTGTTACCCATTGACCAAAATCTTGACCTGCGGCGGTATTGCCGCGTTCTAGCTGAGCGTAATAACCTTGAGTGCCACCAATAGCTACAGGTACATCACTCGGTTTTTGGGTTGAAACGCTGGGCGCGCACGCAGTCGTAATAGCCAGCATTAATACCAAGAGTACGCCCGCAATTATTTTGCGACTCTGCTGCAATAAACTCACCTTTTTTCCTCCCTTCTGAAAACAACTTGAAGACTTGAAAGGGTGAGGTTGCTCGACCCTCTCAATTAGTATTAGGCTCAGTCTAGTTTCTTTTTGATCTCATCTTTGACATCTTCGATCGCGTGACCCGCTTCAGCTTTTGCCTGCTTGGCTTTGCCTTCTGCTTTATCCTTCGGATCGCCAGTAATATTACCTAGGGCTTCTTGAGCTTTGCCTGCGATGTTGTCGCCAGTTGCCTTTGCTCTATCTTCAACGCTCATGGGTTTCTCCCTATCTGTATTGAATTTGACATTTTTTACTTAAACTCATCATAGGTAACTATGAGCTGCGTTGCACTCTACCTCTAGGAAGAAAAAATGAATAACAAATGGAATAGGGAATAGGGAATAGGGAATGTGGAAAAATTATTTTAAAATTTTAGACGGACTGCCACTTTCATACTTGCCGGATTTTTTTTACCGCTTCTACTGGCTGCAATTAAGTATTTATTTTTGTAAAAAAATGCTGGAGGGTCGCCCGTGCGTCCAAGAGTATTTTTTTAAACCCAAAATAATTTAGAATTTTAAAATTATCTTTAATTCTGCCTTAAAAAGGCGGGTGTCGGCAAGACTGTATCTTACCCACACCCGAAAAAAATCCGTATTAGTAGTTTTAATCTACCTTGTGATGACATTCTTCATCTATTTTGTGCTGAAGTTCTTCTTTAAACTGTTCGACAGCGTGCATAGTTTGAGCATCTTCTTTTTTTTGCTTGCCGAGGGCTTTTTCTGTTTCCTCGCCGAGCAATATTTCCCTGGATTTTGGTAGCGTGACTTGATTTTCGATGGTGGTGTGGGTCGCGTTTTCTTGACTATTCATTAGTTTTTCCCCTATTGTTTGCAAAATTTATTTTTAACAAGGGTACTTAGAAGTTAACCTTATATTTATAATAAGGGAAATCACGACGGCTTCCCTCTGTCTGAAGGGAGATAGGGGCTGGTGAAGAGTTTTGAGTTTTATAGTTAAGATAAATTACGGAAAATTGCATTAGCTCGAAAGGAGATTGGGGAAGGGGAATAGTGCGTGAGATTGGTTGGTGAGTCGCAAGGCGCGGGCAGTGAATGAGTTGGGGAAAGGGGAGGAGGGGGGAGAATTGTTCTGCGGCGCGCGCGATGGCATTAAGTGTCGAATGTTGTTGTATGAGGCTCTTTGGACATCGGTAAAAGATGAAGAGAGAAATGGGAGGCTGTTTAGTCCAGACTTAAGTCTATGCTGAGAGTTTGACCGTTAAAATCAACAGGGTGCAGCAATTTCCACGTTTGGTGGCGATCGGGTTAAATAATCTGCTAAACAAGATTTAGCGTCAAGGCTAACTTCGTGCAGGATCGAACTAAAATTTCTGTTATTAGTAAAAATTATCTAAAACCCTATGGGAGCAAGGAGCAGTAACCCCCTCGCAGCAGCCGGCCCGACTCGTGAGCCGATCAAAATAGGCGTTTTGCATTCGCTGACGGGCACGATGTCCATCAGCGAAATTTCTGTTAAAGATGCGACGCTGTTGGCTGTTGAGGAAATTAATGCGGCGGGAGGGGTGCTGGGACGCCCCTTGGAAGCGGTTATAGAAGATGGAGCGAGCGATTTGCAAACTTTTGCTCAAAAAGCTAAGCAATTGCTCCTAGAAGCGCAGGTGGTGGTGGTATTTGGCTGTTGGACTTCGGCGAGCCGCAAAGCTGTACTGCCGGTTTTCGAGCAGGGTCAAGGGTTGCTGTTCTATCCGGTGCAGTATGAAGGGCTAGAACAGTGTCCGAATATTTTCTACACTGGTGCTGCCCCGAACCAACAGATTGTGCCTGGGGTGAATTACTTGCTGGCACAGGGAAAGCGGAAAATTTTCCTGTTGGGTTCGGATTATATCTTTCCCCGCACGGCAAACCGGATTGTGAAAGCTCAACTGGCGGCACTGGGGGGAGAGTTGGCGGGGGAAGTGTATCTGCCGCTGGGTTCGAGGGAAGTGGGCGAGGCGATCGCACATATCTTAGCAGTGAAACCGGATGCGATTCTCAACACTCTCAACGGAGACAGCAATGTGGCTTTTTTCCAAAAGTTGCGGGAAGCTGGCGTGAAACCCGATGATTTGCCGGTGATGTCGGTTAGCGTAGCAGAAGAGGAAGTGCGGTCGATCGGGCCGTCCAATATTGCCGGACATTTGGTGGTTTGGAACTATTTTCAAACGGTGGATACACCGGAAAACCGTAAATTTGTCAAGGCTTATAAAGCCCGATACGGGGAAAATCGAGTCACGGATGACCCGATCGAAGCGGCTTATTTGGGTGTTTACCTGTGGAAGCAAGCAGTAGAAAAAGCTGGTTCCACAGATGTGGTTAAAGTCAGGGCGGCTGCTAAAAATATTGAGTTGGCAGCGCCTTCGGGGAAGGTAAAAATAGATGCCAAAACTCAGCATATCTGGAAAACAGTGCGGATTGGCCAGGTGAGGGTGGACGGTCAAATTGAGGAGATTTGGAATTCCGGGGCATCGGTTCGGCCAGATCCTTTTCTCAAGGGCTATCCTTGGGCGGCTGCACTGGCTACGAGGGGGATTTCTCTGGGAACTCGGGCGTCTTTGAGCGGGCTGTTTGTCATCTTGGTACTGATAACTTGGATGGCGGTGGGAGTCGGGTGGATGGGTTCTGTGGAGATGAAGAACTATTTGCTGACAATGGACGCTGCATCAGCTCCTGCGGGGGTTTCTGAGGCAGCAATGGCGGTGCTGGTGCAGCAAACTCTGTTTGTGGCGAGCCGCACTCAGCACTGGCTGATGGGGGCTTTGGCTTTGAGTTTGATCGCGGGGATAGGCGGTTTTGTGTCGGTGTCAGCAATTATTCGGAATCTCGGCTTGCTGCGGGAAACTGCCGAACAGATGGCTAGCGGTGATTTGACGGCTCGATCGCCGGTGGTTTCTAATGACGCGATCGGGGTGCTATCTTCTACTCTCAATACAATGGCTCAGCAAATTAGCAGTTTGCTCAACGGTTTGGAGGTGCGGCAGCAGCAGCTAGAGGAACGATCGGAGGAATTGGAAGTCGCTAAGAATGCTGCGGAAGCTGCCAACCGGGCGAAAAGCACTTTTTTGGCAAATATGACTCACGAGTTGCGGACGCCTTTGAATGCGATTATCGGCTACAGCGAGCTGCTGCAAGAAGAGGCTCTGGAACTCGGCGAAGAAGAGTTTGTGATGGATTTGGCAAGCATTAATATGGCAGGCAAGCAGTTGCTCTACATTATTAGTGACATCTTGGATATTTCTAAAATTGAAGCAGGAAAGATGACTCTTTTCTTGGAGACTTTTGAGGTGTGGGATTTGATCGAGCAGGTTGTCACTACTGTTCAACCGACGCTAGGGAAAAATGGCAATACTTTGATCGTCAATTGCGATCGCAATATTGGCACGATCTACTCGGATTCGTCGAAGCTGCGGCAAGCGCTGTTGAATTTGGTGAGCAATGCTGCTAAGTTTACCGATCGAGGCAAAATTACGATTAATGTTTGGAAGGAAGAAGGGGAGGTTTTGCCGATCGGCAATTCCGAAGAACTCTCGGCCGATCCTTCTCGGTGTCAACAGCCTTCGATCGTGTTTCAAGTCACCGATAGCGGCATCGGCATGACTGAGGATCAGGTGTCGAGGCTGTTCGGAGCTTTTACCCAAGCGGACGATTCTACTACCCGCAGGTATGGTGGCACCGGTTTGGGGCTGACAATTAGCCGGAAGTTTTGCCAGATGATGGGCGGAGACATTACCGTTGAGAGCGAGTTTGGCTGCGGTTCTAGTTTTACGATCCGGTTGCCGATTGCGGTTAAAAACCCAAAAGAAGCGCAGGACGATCGAGAAATTGAAGAAATGCAGCCGAAGTATGGCGAGGAGTTGGAAACGAGTGTAGCGGCGACTGAAGCGAAGCAAAAAGAAGTGCGATCGCAACCGCTGGATCTGCCCGATGCTGCTACTGTGCTGGTGATTGACGACGATCCAGACGCGCGGGATTTGATGACTCGCTGCTTGTCGAAACAGGGCTTTCGGGTGCGATCGTCGGCTAGCGGTGAAGGGGGGCTGCTGTTGGCGAAGGAGTTGCTCCCCGACGCGATTATTCTGGACGTGATGATGCCGAGTATGGACGGCTGGGCGGTTCTGTCTGCGCTGAAAGCCGATGGAGATTTGGTTGATATTCCAGTGATTATGATAACTTTTTTGGACGATCAAAATCAGGGTTGGGAATTGGGAGCGGCGGAATATGTGAGGAAGCCTGTGGATTACAAGCGCTTTGCTGCTTTATTGAGTAAATATCAGGGTATCGGGAAGTAGTTAGTTGACTGTTGACTGTAATTATTACAGTTCTGGACGCCACAATTTGTTAGATCCGCTATTGATAAGGGTAAGGTGCGTCGCCCGGAAAAATCTGCAAGTTTCATTTCTCATCTGAGGGCGACGCACCCTACAGATTAGCATTTCACTTCAAGAGAAAACCGCTATACATCCCTCTCAATTACCAATTACCAGACCTACCTCATTAAACCCAGAAGTGCTATGGTTATTGCTTATTAGTAGCAGGTAACAAATAAGAAATAACAACAGTCAACTGACAACGGTCAACTAACAACTAACAACTGACTAATTAATCTAAAAATCCCATTAAGGTCGAGCTATCGTCAATTTCGTTTGAGGCAATAGGGCGGTTTCCTCCCATTGTGGAGTAAACTTCATCAATGTGCAGAGTGCTGATGGCAACAGGGCGGGCACCGGACATACTGAACATTTCGCTGACTTGCATGGCGCTGGAACCGATCGGGCGATTGCCGAGTGTAGCAACCACTTCAAAGTCGCTGGATTCGATCGGGCGATTGCCTACAATGCCGTAGGTTTCGCTGATCTGCAGGGTGCTAGTGCCGATCGGGCGGTTCCCCGAAATCGAGACTGTCTCGCTGATGGTAAAATCGTCTGGGCCGACGGGGCGGTTGTCATGCAGGACTTGCGGTCGATAAAGTTGAATTCCTGTTGCTTTGGCATCTGCAGGTGGTGTCGGTTGGCTTTTGGAACTGCCTTTGCCGCGGCGGGCGATCGCATTGCCTTTATTTTTGGGGGTGAGACTCATAATTATTTTCCTCGCTTATTGCTGTTGATTGCTGGGTTCGGACAACTGCTTTTCTTGGCTTTCTGCTTTCTATTTGGGCCGATGATTAAAATAATATTACAAAGTCTAACTATTTTTTTAACGAAATTGCAGGATCTCTGCATTTTTGTTAAGATTTATGGGTAATAGCTACATTTTCCTATGGTAACTGCGGCAGCATCTTTTCAATTGCAAGCGCCCTTCCAGCCCACAGGCGACCAACCACTAGCGATCGAGCAACTTGTCAAAGGCATCGAAGCGGGCGATCGATTTCAAACCTTACTCGGCGCCACAGGTACGGGCAAAACCTTCTCCATTGCCTCGGTGATTGAAAAAGTCGGCAAACCCACCTTAGTCTTAGCACACAACAAAACCCTGGCAGCTCAACTGTGCAACGAACTGCGAAATTTTTTCCCGAACAATGCAGTCGAATACTTTGTCAGTTATTACGACTACTACCAACCTGAAGCATACATCGCCGTCACCGATACTTTCATTGAGAAAACGGCAGCAATTAACGATGAGATAGATATGCTGC
This sequence comes from Microcoleus sp. M2_D5, assembly GCF_036701935.1. Classification (NCBI taxonomy): domain Bacteria; kingdom Bacillati; phylum Cyanobacteriota; class Cyanophyceae; order Oscillatoriales; family Microcoleaceae; genus Microcoleus; species Microcoleus sp. M2_D5. The sequence continues at coordinate 33,568 of NZ_JAUBRP010000038.1, forward strand.
GGCACTCCGCCACGCGATCGCTCTTTGAACGCCGCGACGTAATTGTAGTTGCTTCAATTAGCTGCATCTACGGTTTGGGAATGCCCGCAGAATACCTGAAAGCTGCTATTCCTTTGCGAGTAGGAATGGAAGTCAACCAGCGGCAAGTTTTGCGCGATTTAGTCAACGTCCAATACACCCGCAACGATATAGATTTAGGCAGAGGCAAATTTCGCGTCAAAGGCGATGTTTTGGAAATTGGCCCCGCTTACGAAGATAGAATTATTCGCGTTGAATTCTTCGGCGACGAAATTGATGCCATTCGCTACGTTGACCCGGTAACAGGTAAAATCCTGCAAAGTTCGACGGCTTTAAATATTTATCCAGCCCGCCACTTTGTCACCGCAGAAGATAAATTAGAGGCTGCTTGTCAAGGGATAGAACTCGAATTAGAAGACCGACTGGCAGAATTTGAAAAAGAGGGTAAACTATTAGAATCTCAGCGGTTGGAACAGCGGACGCGCTACGATTTGGAAATGCTGCGCGAGGTAGGTTACTGCAACGGAGTCGAGAATTATTCGCGGCATTTAGCAGGGAGAAATGCCGGGGAACCGCCAGAATGTTTGATTGATTATTTCCCGAAAGATTGGATGTTGGTGATAGATGAATCCCACGTCACAGTGCCGCAAATTCGGGGAATGTACAACGGCGACCAAGCGCGCAAAAAAGTCTTGATAGAACACGGTTTTCGTTTGCCCAGCGCCGCTGATAACCGCCCTTTAAAAGCAGATGAATTCTGGGCAAAAGAGAATCAGTGCATCTTTGTTTCTGCTACGCCTGGGGATTGGGAAATCGAGATTTCTGAAGGAAGAGTTGCCGAACAGGTGATCCGCCCTACCGGAGTAATAGATCCGACAATTTTCGTGCGCCCGACGGAAGGACAAATTGATGATTTGTTGGGGGAAATCAAGGAGAGAGTAAGTCGGGACGAGCGAGTTTTGGTAACGACTTTAACCAAGCGGATGGCGGAAGATTTAACCGAATATTTGCAGGAAAGGGCGATTAGAGTTCGGTATTTGCACTCGGAAATTCAGTCAATTCAACGCATAGAAATTATCCAAGATTTGCAGGATGGTAAGTTTGATGTATTGATTGGCGTGAACTTGTTGCGGGAAGGTTTGGATTTGCCGGAAGTCTCGCTGGTGGTAATTTTGGATGCGGATAAAGAGGGGTTTTTGCGATCGGGACGTTCGTTGATTCAAACGATTGGAAGGGCGGCGCGGCACATTCAGGGACAGGCTATTTTGTACGCGGATAATTTGACGGATAGTATGGTTAAGGCGATCGACGAAACGGATCGGCGCCGGGGGATTCAGCTAGCGTACAATAAGATGCACGGGATTACGCCGCAGCCGATCGCGAAAAAGCGATCGAGTAATGCGATTTTGGCATTTTTGGACGTGTCGCGCAAGCTGAATTCTCAGCAGTTGGAGGAGGTTTACGAACAGGTAAACGAGTTATCTTTGGATGAGATTCCTCAGTTAATCGGGCGGTTGGAAACGCAGATGAAGGCGGCGGCGAAGAAGTTGGAGTTTGAGGAGGCGGGTAAGTTGCGCGATCGGATTAAGCATTTGCGGGATAAGCTATTGGGACATTAAGGAAGAGTGGGAGGATATGATGTTCGATCGCATTACCTTCGATCCAAAAATTATGGGAGGAAGAGCTTGCATTCGAGGAATGCGAATTACTGTTTCTTTGGTAGTGAGTTTAGTAGCAAATGGGATGAGTGTAGAGGAAATTTTGGCAGCTTATCCTTATTTGGAAGCTGAGGATATTAAAGCTAGTCTCCAGTATCAACTCTCAACCTCAATGCTATGAATGCACCCACTCGTTTAGAGTTTCCCATTGCTAAGGCGCAATATCTCTTCAGCAGTGCCACGGAAGCAGGAGTAGGGGGAGATAAGCAGAAATTCTGGCGAGATGTGATGGCGTTTGAGTCACCGGAGGCGATTCGAGACGCAATTATAGCCCAAATCTCGCTAGAATTGTTACAGCCAGTCGGACAGAATGACTGTGGAGAACGCTACCAAGCTATTATTTTAGTTACAGGGCGATCGGGAGTATCTTGGCAAATCCGTACAGGTTGGATTGTTTTATTTGGTGAAGATATTGCTAGATTTGTTACCGCATTTCCTCAACGCTTTGGGAGACAGCAATGAGCAAATTTCAATTATTCGATGCAGTTAATTTAACCGAAGCAGTCGCCCTCGCTGATGGCGAGATTGCACCGCCACAAACAGCCGGGACAATTGTTGAGGTTTTCAAGAACGGTGAAGCTTATTTAGTAGAATTATTTGGGGGATGGGTGAAAGCAGAAGTTGGCGGGGATTTTGTTCCTGCAACTCAGGATGAACCGGGAGCATTTATGGAAACGATCGGTGTTGAAACAGTTTATCCGCATCAGTTGCAATTAGTAAAATCTGCCGACGAAATGATGGGGATTCGAGAGCATTTACTGTCGGTTTTAAATAATTTACCTGACGAGTTAGTGGCTGAAGTCTGCGATTTTGCAGAGTTTTTGCAGGAAAAACAGCAAAAAGTGCGATCGTATTAGGTAGCTGACTCACAAATTTTCTCTATCTTTTTATTGCCAAGGTCGATCGGGTTTGTTTCTTTAATCCGCCACGCAGCATAGGCTAGAACTTCTTTAAAGTCTTCTTCTTCAAGTTCTGGATAAGTTTGGCGTATTTCTGCTGTCGAATAGTGAGACGCCATCATTGAGATGATAGTTTCAACTGGTATGGGTAAGTTGCGTATGCAAGGTTTTCCCGCCATGAATTCTGAATCGGAGGTAATTCTAGTAAATTGCTGGATATCTTCTTGGCTATTCGTTGCAATTTCATTGTCCTGAATTACTATTCCAACTCCCGGTATATACCGCACGGGTTGACCAAGTTTCATGGGGTCTACATCTCCCCAATCATAGGGGGGAATTTCATTATCCACGAGGTAAAGTTGACGCCAAGGCGATTTTGCCAATGCTTCCTCGGAAATGTCAGGAAAAAATATTAGCACTTCTGCGATGCCAACGGGAAAACCATTGAGTTTGCTCAAGCCATCTATAATCGCGGCTAAGACGGATAAGTTTAGATGGCTGAGGTTTTCGGCTTTTTCTATCAGTTGGTATACGGTTTCAGGATTGAGTGTTTCGCCCACAGCTTCGACTAAGTTTTCGGGGGTGAAACCTCGACATTTCAAGTATTCGGCTAGTTGTAAGCGAATTGTACTCATGGGTTTAGTTGAGAAAGATTTTAGGGTGAAGTGCGATCGCCCTTTACCATTGTCCTATTTTATGAATGGAAAGGGCGATCGTACTTTCTATCAGATTCCTAGTCTTTCGGGTGAATATTCGCGTTCCAAGGAGTCGGCTTTTGATAAACCATTGTTATCCCAGAAATCTGACTCGTACTCCCATCCACGGTTTTTATCTTTCCGATCCTCATCCTCAGAGTGTAAGCGTTCTAAGGTAGTCACTCTGTCTTTGAGTTTTTGCAGATCGCGCTGAATGTCCGAGAGTATAAGCTCTTGACTAGGGTATGACCCATAAACCATACGGGCTATCTCCCAACCATGAGGATGATCGAGCAGCTTTTCGAGTAGCGATCGCGCGTGATTTTGTGGTATCATTGTTTTGCATAAATTAAATAACATCCAGAATCCTGAGAACGGCTTAATGCAGTTCAATGCTACCGTTCTAGAATTCATGGTTTGAATAGAGCGTCCCTAACACCTCCAAGTAGTAGGGACGTTCTTTATTTATTATTAGCACATTAGCTGGCTAGTAGTCAATTAAAATTTCCGATAAATTATCGTTTTTTTTTTTGATCCTGTGTTGCCAAGAAAGCAAAACGAGAGATAAAAATGGAACCGGATATGAAATGAGATACTAATTGAATGGGAGGTATTAATTAACTTAATTAAGAATTGACACCGCAAAGCGGGTATTTAGCGTTAATTCCTGCATAGCCACAATTAACCTAAATCCCTATTAGGGATGGAAACAGCTTTATTATCTGTCAAAAGCGAAACCGGTTTCGTTTTTGAGTGGCAATTAACCTAAATCTCTATTAGGGATTGAAACCGATGTAAGGATTCAGGTCATGTGAAAAGCAGTAAAACCTATACGGTGTAACCATTTGATTGAATAATCATCAAATACCCATTCTTATTAAGAAACCATGAAAGCTTTTATTTTCGTACCTATTGAGAATGAAGCTGTTGATTTAGCGAAGGCTTTAATTCTACAAGTCTTTCTGTGACTACGTTTCAGATACCTGAATCCTTACAAACCGATACATTTAGCAAGATGGGGGACGGAACTTTAAAAAATGCGATTAACCTAAATATTTATTAGGGATTGAAACTTGTCCGTCATTATATTAAAAAAGGCCGATCGCCCAAAACACCACCAAAACAAACTACTTTCTCAATACCGCAGCATCCGTACTGCTAGCAAAAGCCGGACTAATAAACTCCTCCTTCTCTTCCAACGTGATGTAACCCTTATCTACAGCTAGCTGCATCACTTCCTGAAGAAAACCTCTCAGCACATCTAATACGTGAGTGCGATCGAACTCAAAATGCTTTTCCCCACCAGAAGTTCCAAACTTCCTCAAATAGGAGTTACGCATGAGAACTCAGAAACCGGGTTTTTTGCGCTAATACTTCGTAACAGCCCGCAAATGCAGTAAAAAACCCGGTTTCTTTGGCGGAGTGCGTAAGTTCTGTCTATGTAATTTTCGCATATTAAAGTGGTAAGTTGGGTTTTGTTACCTCAACCCAACCTACTAATAAACTTACGGTGTCGGATTCGGATACTTAGCGTGCACCGCATCGATTTCCGCTACGATCTCCCGATCCAAATTCACCTCCAAACTACCGATATTTTCCTTCAACTGTTCGAGACTGGTTGCACCGATAATAGTGCTAGTTACAAACCAGCGCGATCGCACATACGCCAAAGCCATCTGCGCCGGACTTAAATTGTATTTCCCCGCAATCTCAACATAGGCTTTCACGGCATCATTCAGATTAGTTTTATCGTAACGCTGACCAAATCCAGCGAATAAAGCCAACCTAGAATTTTCGGGAATTCCATTCAAGTATTTACCCGTTAACAGCCCAAACCCCAAAGGACTGTAAGCCATCAATCCCACATTCTTAAAACGGCAAGTTTCCGCTAAATTTAGGTGAAATGTGCGATTGCTCAAACTGAAAGCATTCTGAATCGAAACAACTTTCGGCAAGCCGTGTTTTTGGGCCAATTCACAAAACTCGCAAACTCCCCAAGGCGTCTCGTTACTCAAACCAAAATAGCGGATTTTCCCAGCTTTAATCAAATCAGCAAATACCTCTAACTGTTCCAAAATCGGTACAGTTTCGTGCTCTTGGGCGATGTCGTAATCCGGCGCGCCAAATAGCGGCACGTAGCGATCGGGCCAGTGGATCTGATAGAGGTCGATGTAGTCAGTTTGCAAGCGCTTCAGGCTGTCATTCAGGGCTTTTTCGACATTTGGGCGATCGATCTGATTTTTCCCTTCCCGAATCCACTTCAATCGAGTGCTTCTCCCCGCCACTTTAGTAGCTATAATGACTTTATCCCGCTGCTGTTTCGTCAACCATTCTCCGATATATTCCTCTGTTTTTCCCTGAGTTTCGGCTTTTCCAGGAACGGGATACATTTCTGCCGTATCGATAAAGTTGATGCCTTTGGCGATCGCAAAATCGAGCTGTTGCGCCGCTTCTGCAACGGTGTTCTGCTGGCCGTAAGTCATCGTACCCAAACAGATTTCAGATACTGATAAATCGCTGTCGCCCAGTTTTTTGTATTCCATGAGTTTGATTACTGGAAAAATATCTGATTCTATATTACAGAAAAACCTTGATTTAATTGACAACTCCAGAAAAGTGCGCGAGGCTTTCTCCTCTCTTCCTCTGCGATCTCTGCGACCTCTGCGGTTAAAAACTTTTAAAAGATATCCGCACTTAAATGTTAATATAAATAATTCGTATTCGTCTGATGTATGAGTAGTCGCCCGCCAAAAGTTCCATTTGTCAACCTCTCCCTGCAACACCAGCCAATCCAATCCCAAATAGCAGAAGCAATTAGAAAAATTATCCAGGAAGGAGACTTTATTTTAGGCGAAGCACTCGCGGAATTTGAAACAGCATTTGCAGCAGCTTCAGGAGTAAAATACGGCGTAGGAGTGGCTTGTGGAACTGATGCGATCGCCCTGGGACTCCAAGCTTGCGGCATTAATCCGGGCGACGAAATTATCATACCCGCTAACACCTTTATCGCCACCGCGATCGCCGTCCTCGAAGCCAAAGCTATACCTATTCTTGTCGATTGCGACCCGGAAACCGCCCTGATTGACCTCACAGCAGCCGAAACAGCAGTTACCTCGAAAACTAAAGCAATTATCCCCGTACACCTCTACGGTCAAATGGTATCGCCCCGGCAGCTTTTAGATTTTGCAAACCGCCACAATTTAGTCATATTTGAAGATGCCGCCCAAGCGCACTTAGCCGAAAGAGAAGGATACCGCGCGGGTTCCATTGGGAAAGCAGCAGCATTCAGCTTTTATCCCAGCAAAAACCTCGGTGCTTTTGGCGACGGCGGGATGTTAATTACTAACGATGCAGAGATTGCAGAAAAAATGCGAACTCTCCGCAATTACGGAGCACCTAGCAAATATTTGCACACAGAAATTGGTACCAACAGCCGCCTCGACAATTTGCAAGCAGCCGTGCTCAATGTTAAATTGCCTTATTTAGAAAAATGGAATCGCGATCGCGCCGCCGCCGCCCAACATTACGATACTCTACTAGAACCCCTGAAACACAAAGGCATTGTACCCATTGCCAACCACAGCAGCAGCGGTCACATTTATCACCTCTATGTTATCAAAATTACTGAGGAAAGCTCGTTAGCGAAGCCCTCGAAGAGGATCGACCGCAACACCCTTCAGGGAAAACTCGCCCAACACGGCATTCAAACAGGTATACACTATCCCCTACCTTGTCACTTGCAACCCGCCTACCAAAACTTAGGCAATCGGGGCGACTTCCCCCGCGCCGAAACCCTGTGCCAACAAATTTTATCATTGCCAATGTATCCCGGATTGAGCAATACTCAGATCGAGCAAGTTGTTCGGGCGATCGTACTATCATTGAATTGCTAATTGTTCGTAAAACTTATGCTCAACCTGTTTCCAGCAGTAGAGTGCAGTTATAAAAGCATTTAAGTTCGGAATTAACTCGCATCAGGCACCCATATCAAAAACCCGTAGGGGCGCGTTCACCAATAGCTTTCTCATGGTGCAGACAGGTTAAATAAACCCGCCCCCACCCTGCGCGAGAGTCCTTTATTGATATTGATGTCTGATGTCGGGAATTAACAAATCTTTAACTGACAGTTAAAAACCCCAAAGCGTTGCGAATCCAGCGCGGCAATCTTAAAACTTCTCACACCATGCACATCCAGCGCAAAATTCGCATTGTTTTCAAGCGATACCTCCTGGAGGAAGGTATCACGGTACTCCTAGTGCTGCTGTACGCACCCCTGCTAGTACACTGGTACGACGGCTGGTTGAACAAAAGCATCAGCCTCGAACACGAATATTTCAGCCACGGACTAATTGGTTTGCCCTACGCAGCTTATATTGCTTGGATGAACCGAAAATCCTGGCGCAGCTTGCCCAACTCACCGCATCCTTTGGGAGGCTTTTTGCTGGTACTAGCCACCCTTTTTTATCTGAGTCGCTTGAGCGATTTAGTAAATTTATCCCTGCCCGCAATGCTTGCCAGCATTTGCTTATCTTTAAAAGGAATTCCCGGCTTGAAATTGCAGGCGATGCCGCTTTTATTCGTATTTCTGGCCTCGCCAAACCACATTCCTTACCTCATAGAACCCTACGCCTTGCCCTTGCAGCAACTCATTGCTGAAACATCAGGCTGGATATTAATTAAAATTGGCATCAACGTGAGAGTGGAAGAAATTTATCTGTACGTAAACGAGCGCATTGTAGAAGTTGCTCCGCACTGTGCCGGCTTAAAAATGCTGTTTACCAGTCTTTATGTCAGCTTAATTCTGCTGGATTGGACGGGAGTTTGGAACTCTCGCAAAAAAAGCCTTTTGTTTTTAGTGAGTACATCCATTATTAGCATCACTTCCAACATTTTTCGCAATACTTTGCTAACTTACTTTCACGGAACCGACAGAGAGGCGCTTTTTACTTGGCTGCACGCCGGATGGGGGGGAGATTTGTATTCTGCTTGTATACTAGGATTATTGGTACTTATCCTCAACGGGATGGAAAAGTATTTCCCAACTCAGTCTGGCAATTAATGAAACAGATGATTTCTGCACAGAAACTCCTGCGTCGGTATCAATTATCTAAAATTATGGTACTGGTGTTTTTGCTGGTATTAGTTGGGGCAGTAGCAATTCCGGGCTACGCGACGGGAAGGTGGCCTTGGACAAACCCGCCAACCCTTGCCAACCTCAAGCAATTAAGAAGTGTGCGCCAAAACGGGATAAAAATTCCTGGGTGGCAGGTTATAGCCGTTCAGAATAATGTCCAAATTGGCACTCACAGATGGTTAGTTCAAGAAATTAAAAAGGATAAAACAATTGCCATTTTATTGCTGTTGCCTCAAAATTACCCCAAAAACCAGCCCCAAGTAGAATGGCTAGATATCGATGGATTTCACCGGTGGCAAACCGATTCTCATCGCACTTTGAGGTTTACAGTTAAATTAGCACCAATACCCGGCCAGCCGCCGCCTAATGTCGAGGCGAGGTTTTTCCGAAGCTGGACTCCCCAACAAACTTTTGCTGTCGTGCAGTGGTACGCTTGGCCTAACGGGGGTTCTCCAGCAACCAGCCGCTGGTTTTGGGAAGACAGCATGGCTAGACTCTCGAACCGCCGCGCCTCTTGGGTTGCTGTCAGTATCATTCTTCCCGTTCAACCGCAGGGCGACATTAAGATAGCTCAACCATTGCTGGAATCTCTTGCCGAAAGTGTCCAGGCTAAATTAATTACAGAAACTTTTCGGTTTCAGTAAGCAGGTAGGTGCAAATAAATCAGCCTAGGGGGTGGGCGGGTTTTGCCAAAATCAACTGCTTCCTAGTCAATAGCCGGATTCAACTCGCCCCTAAAATATCTTATTGTTTTTTATCGTCGCTATATTTAGATGAAACTTACAAGTCAGGTCATTATTCAAAATATTACTTTTTTAAATCCTCTGAAAATGCGGGAAAAATCCACTATTAAAAATCGCCTCGCTTTTGAGTTGGCAGGTCTGTATTCAACTGCTTGGACTCTATCTTTTTCTGCTGTATTGTGGGGTTTTAATAGCAAATATTTTTCGGAAACGGCTTTAGCTCAATCTGTTGTTCCAAGAGACGAGCGACTCGTGCCACCACCGCCACCGCCGCCTGCCAATTTAAACCCGGATATTAACCCAGCTTTTCGGAATCGGCCCTACCGCTTGGGCCCGGGAGACCAGATTTCTGTTCAAGTTCAGCGCTTCCCAGAGCTAGGTTTTACGGGTGCAATCAGCCCTGAAGGGGTAATTGTACTGCCGCTAATCGGAACAGTAAATGTGCGCGGTCTTACTGTCGAAGAATCGCAGCAGCGCCTCCGAGAGCGCTTTGGCCAATTTATCAAAAATCCTCAAGTCTCGGCTGCTTTGCTGGTTCAGCGCCCCGTAGTGGTGACGGTGACGGGGGAAGTGGCGAGACCGGGTTTTTATCCGCTGCAAACCCCCCAGCTTCCTGCGGCTTTGGCGGCGGCTGCTGGGACTAATCCTACGGCGGAACTGCGGGCGGTGCGGGTGCGGCGGACTCTGCCGGGAGGTGCTGTGGCGGAGCAAGTTGTTGATATTTTGACGCCGCTGCAAACTGGTATTGCTCCGCCGGATTTGCGTTTGGAAGATGGAGATGCGATCGTCGTACCGTATAAACAGGTTACGCCCGATCGCAACTCCGATCGAGATTTAGCATCCAGGTACAGCCTCGCTGCTGCTGCTGTCCCCGTCCAAATCACTGTCACCGGAGAAGTCAGCAAACCGGGTTTTTACACGCTTCCGGCGGGTTCTGGTCGAATTTCGGCTGCTTTGGCGATCGCGGGGGGAGTCACGGGAAAAGCCGATTTGCGGGAGGTGCGAGTGCGGCGGACGCTGATGGACGGCTCCTCGGTGGAGGAACCAATCGACCTCTACACTCCCCTAGCAAAGGCTAACGATTTGTTCGATTTTCCTTTGGCATCGGGAGATGTGATTGTCATCCCGGAATTGGACGCTAGTACCAAAAACCTAGACTACGACAAAGCTCTGGTTTCGCGGTCTACCCTGATTAAACCCAGGATCTACGTTCGAGTTTTGAGTTACGCTAGTGGTGGTTTGACCTCGTTCTACGTAGAAAATGGCAGCAGGTTTTTGGATGCTCTCAACAACTTGCCTGTTAATCTTGCTAACTTGCGGAAAATAGCCCTGATTCGGTTCGACGAAAAGCAAGGTAGAGCAATCAACCGTTCGATAGATGCTAAAGCTGCTTTGGAGGGCAATGTTTCTCAGAACCCGATGCTCGAAGATAATGATGTGATTGTGATTGGTAGGAATTTGGTAGAGCGCATTGGTTATGTAATCAATACTTTTACTCGACCATTCCGGGATACTTTGGGATTTATTCTGTTCTTTGAGCAGTTGAGAAATGGGGTAACAGATTTGTTCGGCCCGTCACGTAATGAGAGGTAGTCATACCATTTTAGATTTTAGATTTTAGATTTTAGATTTTAGATGGGGAATGACTTAGGCGATATGGGTTTAGCTCGCAGACCGAAAGTTATAAGGTTTTTGGGGGGTTTCTAGAATTACTCAGCAGTCATTAGTTATCGTTAAGAATTAGCAATCTAAAATCTAAAATCTAAAATCTAAAATCTAAAATCTAAAATCTAAAATCTAAAATCTAAAATTGTCATGACTTTATCAGTTGTCAAACGTTATTTAATTGCTTTCGACCAATACAAGTGGGTGGGACTCGCTACTCTTGCGGTGACTGTTGGCGTGTCGGGAGTAGTGGCCGTGCAGCCAAAGGCGGCGCCAGTTTACGTTGCAATAGGTACGCTGGCATACGACAGGCCGAGCGTGATTTTTTCATCGACTACTACTAAAATTCAACAGGAAGGACAAGAAATAAGTAAAGATATGCTACTGGATACAAGGGTGGTCGAACCAGCAGCCGAAAAACTCATAAAACCCGAAGAAAAATTAAACAAAGAAGAAGCGAAAGAAAAAATACAAGCTTTGGCTAAGAAGCTGGGAAAAGACGTGCAGATAAAGATGCCAAGTAAGAATAATGACCCCAGCGCTTTGATTCAAGTATTGTACAAAAATGCCGATCGCCAAAGAGCAGTAAAGGTAGTAGAGACGCTGATGTACCAAATGGTGGCTCGCAGCGAAACTCTTAATACTTCTAGACTGCGTGAGACGATCGCCCAAATTAACAAGCGTTTGCCGACAGTAACTCAGGAACTTAGAGAGGCGGAAGCAAAACTTGAATCCTACGAAAAACGAGAAGGAACTTCAATTTTAGCAGCTCAGAGCGGTGCTCTGCCGCAAGCGATTACCAGCAGCCAACAGCAGCAGCGGCAACTCCGCGTGCAGTTGGGAGGAATTGAAGCTCAAATGAACAGTTTGCAGGAGCGCTTGGGATTGAATGTGGAGCAAGCTTACGTCGCTCAAGCACTCTCTGCCGATCCAATTATTGCCCAACTGCGAGTGCAATTGTTTTCGATCGAATCTCAACTCAAAATTCTCCGCAGCGACTTGCAGGAGGAACACCCGAAAATTGTAGAATTGGTCAAACAAAAACAAGCTTTTGAGCAGCAGTTGCAGCAGCGGCAATCTGAGGTACTAGGCGGTAACGGGGTGGCGGCTCCGCTCAGAAGTGCCGATCGAATTCGGGTAGACTCTTCTTTAGATCCGGCCAGACAGCAGTTAGCCCAAACTTTGATTGCTTTGCAAACGCAGCGGGATGCGGTGCAACAGCAACTCCAAGGAATCGAGAAAACTGAACAGCTATTGCGTCGGGAACACGCGACAATCCCCAACAAGCAGTTAGAACAAGCGCGGTTAGCCCAGCAAGTGGCGTTCAAAAAAGCTCTCTACGACAAGATGCAGTCGGCTTTGGTAGATGCTGAGGCGGCGGTAGCTGAGACAACGGGGAGTTTGAGAATCGCCCAATTGCCACAAACTGATGACGTTGAGTCAAACAAGAGAGGTTTGCCCGTGATGCTGGCGGTGGGCGGATTTGTGGGATTGCTGCTGGGCGGGGGGTTGATATTTTTGTTGGGGATGCTCAACGGCAAGTTTTACAGTTGGGAAGAAGTGCGGGCGGCTTTGGCGGAAAAAGAGGTGCCGATACTGGCAGTTTTGCCTGAAGTGACGGTGTTTGATTCCTACGGCGATGAAATAATGCCTCTGGCCCTGGAGGCAAATTCTCCCTATTTGGAATTTTACGAGCGGTTGCGTACTAATTTGCGCCGGATCGGGAATAAACCGGTGAAGGTGGTGTTGCTGACTTCGGCGGCGCCTTTGGAGGGGAAAAGTTTTAGTGCTTACAATTTGGCAATTGCATCGGCTCGATCGGGTAAACGGACTTTGCTAATTGAAGCAGATTTGCGATCGGCTTCTAACGTTGAATCTTTGAAAATCGCCGCCGATCCTTTGGCAACTGTGGAACCTTTGCACTATTACGGCAATATTAGCGAGTGCGTCCTTTTGGTTCCAGAGGTAGAGAACCTATACGTTGTGCCGAGTCCCGGCTTTTTGCGGCAAGCCTCGGCCGTACTGGAATCCAGCGAAATGCGGAGATTGTTTGAGGATGTTCGCAACCGCTTTGATTTTGTGGTTGTCGATTCTCCGGCGTTGAGCGAGTGCAACGACGCGCTGACTCTGGAACCGTACACGGACGGTATGATTTTGGTGGCGCGGCCTGGTTACACTTTGTCTAGTATGTTGTCTGAGGCTGCCGATCAGTTGCTGGAATCTGAGGATGACGAGTCGCATAAATCCGGGCCGCGGCTGTTGGGAGCGATTATTAACGGTGCTGATATTCCGGTGAAGTTCCGCAATGATGTTGATATTCATGAATGGGAGTTGCCTTTGAGTGCGATCGGCGATCGCGCGATCGAAGTGCGATCGAGGCAATTACCGCAGCACTCAAAGCCCAAAAACAAGGCTATTAATAGTAAATTGAGATAATTTATCAGGCTTGATTATTGTAAAGCCATCCTCAAGCAAATGTGAATGTTTTGTAGGTGCAACCTAAGCAGGTTAAGCCGAAAGCACCGTTAACAGCCCGTCGATTTTAGATTTTAGATTTTAGATTTTAGATTCGGCTCCACCGATGAATCTGGGAGGCTGAACTTTGGTCTAAAATTTTTCGCTTGTCAACAGTCAACAGTCAACAGTCAACAGTCATTACTTGAAAATGTATCATAGCACTATTGATTGGATTCCGGGCGTTTGGAGTGTTTACTCTGGATAAACTGTTCCAAATCGGCGATCGCATCTTCAAAATCCGACAAATTAATTTTCGCAGGTCTAGTCTTCTTCGGCAAACTCGAAGACTGACTCGAAGGTTTAGCCGGAGGCGGTGGAGATTTCGGTTGTGCAGCTTGCGTGCTGTTCGATTCTATAGAATCGAACAATTCATCCAGGGACTCAAAAAATGATTGAGCCGAGGCCCGGCGTAAATCTTTCTGGTCGTCGTCATCCGTCATAAGCCACTCCATAGACTCTAAAAGTTGCCAACCAACTCTGCCCGCCCCCAGGGCGTGCAGACATGAAAACCCGACTAAAACAAGCAAGCGGACACCATTTAACCGGACGGTGGAATGCCTGCTGCTGAATTTGCTGCCCCTTATAAAACCGGCAGCGGGCCTTGTCAGCCTTCAAACTATATTTAACTCTACACCCGCTTACTGAGTGATTTGAGACTTGGTGCAAACCCAGCTCAAAATCATTGACCCTGAAAAAATCTCAGTTAGGGCTCTTTCGTTGTCTAATTAACCCTAGTCTAGTCGAGAATAAGGAGACAGGACTTATGCAACTATTACCGCTGTTCAAGGGTTGCGATGGCAACGCGCCACCTCGAAAGGACGGAAATACGGTGTTTTTTGCTTGAGTCCTAAGATTTTAAAGGCATTAGGAGATTTTAAGGTGACTCAGGGATTTGATTACGATTTAGCAATTATCGGCGCTGGCGTGGGCGGACACGGGGCGGCCATACACGCGGTTAGCTGCGGGCTGAAAGTGGCAATTATCGAAGCAGGGGACATGGGGGGGACTTGCGTCAACCGCGGCTGCATTCCCTCTAAGGCGCTGTTGGCGGCTTCCGGGCGGGTGCGAGATTTGCGGAATGCCCACCACCTAAAGACTTTGGGTATTCAATTGGGCAGTGTGGATTTCGATCGCGGGGCGATCGCCAATCACGCTAATACTATTGTTAGCAAACTTCGCGGCGACTTGACTAACAGCCTCAAACGTTTGAACGTCGATGTCATCCAAGGTTGGGGCAAAATTGCCAGTGCTCAAAAAATTACCGTCGAAACCGATAAAGGCGAGAAAACTATTACCGCCAAGGATATTATTCTCGCTCCCGGTTCGATTCCCTTCGTCCCCCCTGGGATAGAAATTGACGGCAAAACTGTATTTACCAGCGATGATGCTGTCAGGTTGGAATCGCTGCCAAAGTGGATTGCAATTATTGGTAGCGGCTATATCGGTTTGGAGTTTTCGGATATTTACACGGCCCTAGGCTGCGAAATTACGATGATTGAAGCTCTAGACCAATTGATGCCGACTTTTGACCCGGATATTGCTAAGTTGGCAGAACGAGTGTTAATTGCACCCCGCGATATTGAAACAAAAGTGGGTGTTTTGGCGAAGAAGATTACTCCTGGTTCGCCGGTAATTATTGAATTAGCTGATTTCAAAACTAAGGAAGTTGTCGAAGTTTTGGAAGTTGATGCTTGTTTGGTGGCAACTGGTCGGGTTCCGGTGAGCAAGAATTTGGGGTTAGAAACTGTTGGGGTGGAAACGATGCGCGGTTATATCCCAGTTAATGATAAGATGCAGGTTTTGGCGGCGGGAGAACCGGTGCAAAATTTGTGGGCTATCGGCGATGTTAACGGCAAGATGATGTTAGCGCATTCTGCGTCTGCTCAGGGAATTGCGGCGGTGGAAAATATTTGCGATCGTGCGCGTGAAGTTGACTATTTGAGTATCCCGGCTGCGGCATTTACTCACCCGGAAATTAGCTATGTGGGGATGACTGAACCTGCGGCCAAAGAGTTAGGAAAAACTGAAGGCTTTGAGGTCGGTTCTGTCAAGAGTTATTTTAAGGGAAATTCTAAGGCTATTGCGGAGGGTGAAACTGACGGTATGGCTAAGGTGATTTACCGGAAAGATACTGGGGAGTTGTTGGGAGTTCACATTTTCGGTTTGCACGCTGCGGATTTGATTCAGGAAGCGGCAAATGCGATCGCCCAGCGCGATTCTGTTAATACTTTAGCATTCCGAGTTCACACTCACCCGACGCTTTCGGAAGTGCTTGATGAGGCGTTTAAACGGGCGGCTGGAGCGGGTAGTCATTAATTTGTCGGGGCACTTTTATTGTTTTAAATCCCCGGCTTCTTGAAGAAGTCGGGGATTTAAGTATTCTGTTCTATGGCGGTGGTAGAGCAAGTTAAACGAGATGAAAGTGTTCGCAATTGCATCTTTTAGTATGCTCGCTTAACAGGCTTTCCGGCCTGTTGCACAAAGAGTAAGTTTTTTTGTGGGGAGTAGGGTTTGGGCTTTAATTCTTTAATTCCTTGTATATTCAGAAGCTCTGTTAGAACTTTAGTACATTTTTTGTGGTGATGACTATAATTCGCTCCCCAAACTAAGAGTGACTACTTATAGTTAGCAATCAAACTCGCTTAAATGTCAAGCCTGAGAAGGACTTGATTGGCATTTTGACATATTTGTTCAATTGATTTTACTGATTTAACTATTGATTTAGCATAGTAAGGAATGAGAATTAAATAACTTCCACTCTAGAAAGTGGGATGGGCTCTTATAGCCCGTCATGAGTGGACGGGCGGGACGCCCATACCACAATAACAATTAAAATTGTAAGTTATTTAATTCGCGATCCTAAGTAACAAAGAAGCTAATTTTAGGTCAAGTTTATTCCCAATCAAACGGCCTCCCAAAATATTGCTCTAATTCCTGATTGTAAGGTCGGAAATAATCGCTCAACCTGTCGCGAACCGATCGAACGATCGGCTGGTAAGAACCGGGATTAGCATTTTGGTATTCAGACAATTGATATTCAGGCAAATCTAAGAATTCTAAAACTTGCTTGACGGTTGTCGCCGCACCTGCATAAAAATCTTCGCTTTTCAAAATTAACAACTGTTCTTGGGGAAAGAAAGTCCGCCAGTTTTTGATAAATTCTATGTACCTACCGCGAGCTAAATAATTCCCCGGTTCCTCGCCGATGATGTATTCTGGATTTTGATTCAACCGTTCAATTTCATCGCTAATTGCCCGATCGAGCGATCGCGCTTCCCAATTTAAGGCAGTCAAGCGGTAAAATTGAGAAATCGCCCGATCGACCGGATTTCGCAAAAGTACAATCAGCTTAGCCTCTGGAAACAGGCTGTAGAGGCGTTCCGGTGCTTCCCGGCAGTCAAAATAGCTCGGACTTGCTTCACCAGTTACAAATTGCTCTCCGGCTGGCATGGGCGGAAAATGGGCCAAATACCAATCAATCCCTCTGTCAAAGTGCCACGAAAAAAAATCCATCTCCTTTTTAATCGGAGTCAAAATTTGCGGGTGTTGAGCTAAATAAGTATACAGAGAAGTCGTGCCGCACCGCTGAGAACCAATAATTATAAAGTTAGGAACTTTGACTGGTTTTAAGTTCCAATTTTGTGGAACAGGCATCTTGCCTGTATCTGCTTGTGGAACAGGCATCTTGCCTGTATCTGCTTGTGGAACAGGCATCTTGCCTGTCTCTTGTTGTGGAACAGGCATCTTGCCTGTATCTGCTTGTGGAACAGGCATCTTGCCTGTATCTGCTTGTGGAACAGGCATCTTGCCTGTATCTTGTTGTGGAACAGGCATCTTGCCTGTATCTTGTTGTGGAACAGGCATCTTGCCTGTATCTTGTTGTGGAACAGGCATCTTGCCTGTCTCTTGTTGTGGAACAGGCATCTTGCCTGTCTCTTGTTGTGGAACAGGCATCTTGCCTGTTCTCTTACTGATAAGAGATGCAAAACTTTGTTTATAACTGACAGTTCGATAAAAATCAATCGCCTCGGCAATTTTACCTTTCCTAGTCAAAACTTCCCCCAAATTCAGATAAGGCCAAAAAGCCTCCGGCTTAGCTGCAACCACTTCGCGGCACAAGTTCTCAACTTCATCCAGCTTGTTTTGCCTAACAAAAACTTCCCACAAATTGTAATAAAACCACCAAGGAAGATCGGGATTTATTTTTATTGCTTGGAAAAATGCCGCCGCCGCTTCCTCCCAATATTTTTGGTGGGTCAAAACAGCACCTAAATTGTAATAAGACCAGCAATCATCTGGTTTTTGGGCGACAGTTGCGCGAGAGGAGGCTAATGCGCTATTGCACTTTTCTTGCTGCTGCAACAACTCCTCTAATTTAGCTGAAACATTACCATAATTAGGCAAAGCTGTCAAGAGAGCTTGGTAAAAAATAATTGCGCTTTTTGGGCGATCGTACTTGGCTAAATTCTTTCCTAACTGCAAATAAAACTGCCAATTTTCCGGTGTAATTTCCAATTGAGATTGTTCTAACACTAAGTTTAAATCCGACTCTGTTTGTCCGAGAGCGTATCCCAACTTCTCGTAAATTACCGGCAAATTTCCGTCAATTTCAATAGCTTTTAAATACGCCGCAATAGCTTCATCCCAATACTTAAGTTGAGTTAAAGCGTCGCCTAAATTGCAAAAAGACCACGCAAAATCAGAGTTGAGTGCAATCTCGCAGCGGTAAGCAGCAGCAGCCTCTTCCCATCGCCGAAGTTTCAGCAAAGCATCGCCCAAATTGTGATATGACCAAGAAAAACCAGGATTTAACTCAACCGCTTTTTTGTAAGCAGCAACAGCTTCCTCCCATTTTTCAAGTTTCAGCAAAATATCGCCCAAACAGTGATAAGACCACGAAAAATCTGGATTTAATTCAATAGCTTGTTTGTAAGCAGCAACAGCCTCATCAAACCGACCGCTTTCTTGCAGGAAACTTCCCAAATTGTGGTAGTCATTATCCATGCAAAACTCCTGCAACAGCTATTAATTTTTCCAGCGAGTTCAAATCCAACCGCATATCTTTATGTAAAGCTTTTGTCGGAGTTCCATCATCAACCAAATCGCCCAGTAAATAGTAATGTTCCAAACCGCACAAATTGCTAATCATCCAATAACAATGCGGAACATAAAGAGGAGAAAAAATCTCAATTACCTTAGTTCCCGGACTGCAAAAAACTAGATTAGTCAACCCCCCTCCGTGAGGTGCGACAACCACTTGAGCAGCAGCCAAACACGCTGCTTGTTCCGCTACCGACATCGTTTCCAGCTTTACACTGCGAAACCCAAATTTTTCTAAGTATTTAATTACTTCTTCTTCGTTAACAATTCGCCGATAGGATGCTTTTTGGCGGCTGATATAAATTCGCTCTGAATATTCTGTATTGCGAGGCTGTTGTTCCTTTAAAAAGGTCTGTTTGAGATATTCACACTTCCATTTAGAAACCGCCCCAGATTCGTCATATGATATTGACGGAACTATTAATTTATCGGCGGTAATGTGTAAATGGCAGCGACTTTCTAAAATTTTATCTTGAGGAATTCCTAAATTCTCTAAAGTTCCTGCTTGATAGGAAGAATCCGAGGCATTGACAACAAACTTATCTATAGTTTCTATCAATCCGCTGCGCTGTAAAAGGTCAAATCGCGTAATCACATCAAACATCCAATGAAAATAAGCGGCTCCACCCCAGCGAGCCGATAAAAAAGCCACATTTCCATCGACGTGTTCAGCGGGAGGCAATTTGTCGGAAGTGATTACCAATTCAGCACAACCCATTGAAATATCAGCAACAAGTTTATTTTCTGAAGTTATCACGGCGGTAGTCACAACATCTGCCCAAGCTCGTCCGTTTGGCAATACGGCAACAAAAGCTTTTCTGGAATGACTTTGATGTTCCCAAAATCTGCGGCTGCTGTCGATTGTTTTGGAATCAGATAAATTGATGTGACTCGCAGGATGGATGTCAATGCAGGTGAGGTGCTGATTGGATTCTGCAGCAACGGTCAAATCTTCTGTAAACCCGCAGTATTTTTTGAGAATACTTAAGGGTAAATTTTGATTGCTGCATTTTGCCCGATCGCTCTCATCGACTTCTCCTTGTTGTTCCAGAGCATAACCTATATTATCGTAAGCTTCAAACAAATCGGGTTTAATTTGCAGTGCTTGAACTAAATTAGCGATCGCAGGTTCCCACTGCTGTTTGACAATTAAACTCAAACCCAATCCTTCGTAACACCAACAGGATTTTGGGTCGAGATTGATACCTTTTTCATAAATGGCGATCGCCCTTTCCAATTCCCCTTGATTCCGCAGTGCATCACCCAACTTTTTGTACAGCCAACTATGCTCAGATTCTAGATCAATAGCACTACCAAAAGCCGCTGCTGCTTCAGGCCAATTTTCTTGTAATTCCAGAACTTCCCCCAAACTATTGTACAGCCAACAATCATCGGGATTTAATTCAATAGCTTTGCGGTAAGCCGCCGCAGCTTCTTCCCAATTTTCCAGTGCAACCAAAGCCTTACCTAATCTA
The DNA here is from genome assembly GCF_036701935.1 of Microcoleus sp. M2_D5. Classification (NCBI taxonomy): domain Bacteria; kingdom Bacillati; phylum Cyanobacteriota; class Cyanophyceae; order Oscillatoriales; family Microcoleaceae; genus Microcoleus; species Microcoleus sp. M2_D5. The sequence goes on from NZ_JAUBRP010000038.1 coordinate 53,532, forward strand.
TCGTAAGACCAACAAAAATCGGGATTTAGTTCAACTAACTTGCGGTAAGCAACAGCAGCTTCCTCCCACTCAGAAAGCTCCATCAGTACATCGCCTAAATTGTTGTAAGTCCAACAAAAATCGGGATTTAACTCAATAGCTTTGCGGTAAACAGCAGCGGCGTCGTCGTGTTCCTCAATCGCCTGCAAAGTTTCTCCCAAAAAGTGGTAAGCCCAACTAAAATTAGGGTTTAGTGCGATCGCCCGTTGGTAAGCGGCCCGAGCTTCGTCAAACATTTCTTTATCTTGGAGAGTCTTACCCAACTTGTGGTAAGTTAAGTAGTTGCCTGACTTAATTTTAATAGCTGTTTGATAGCGGGCGATCGCCTCATCCAAATAACCGGAATTTGCCGCAATATCTCCCAACTTTTCCCACCCCAGAGACAACAGAGTTTGCTCTTCGCCCAAACTTTGATTGCCGATTTTTTTGACAATCAGTTGATAGCCTTTGTGTACTACTTCTAACTGACTGCCAAACATCTCCAAAAAAACATCGATCCCGATTTTAGTATCTTGCTCCGGGCTGTCGGGAAAAGTGAACTCGTAATCGTCAAAAATCATCAATCCCCCAACTTTCACCAACCTCCAAGATAAAATCGCATCTTGCAGAGCACTGGTGGGTTTGTGACAGCCGTCAACGTAAGCAACATCGTAATATTCCGAAGCCAAATTCACTAACAAATCTTGAGAGTAACCTTCTAATTCAATTACCTTCTCGGCTGCTCCCGTTTTAACAATATTGCCCTTAAAATGTTGTTGAAAGAACAAATCAATACAAGTAATCTTTGCCGTCGGATGAGTTAAAATATTATCCAGCAGCCAGCAAGCCGACATTCCCTGAAAACTGCCGATTTCCACAACTTGAAAATCCGAAATTCCGGTAAATTCCTGCAAATGCCGTTTCCAAATAGGAATATTGTGGGTAAACCAATCTTGGGTAAATTGATAATCTTTCGCCGCACACTCAGCCCAACCCCTCAATTCCCCCGCTTTTTGGTGGCAAATAATTGCTTCTTCTAATTCCCCTAATTGCGGTAAAATATTTCCTAAATCGTTGTAAGCTTTAGAATTGCTCGGATCGAGATCAATTTGGCGACGGTAAGTGGCAATTTGTGCGTATAACTCCTGTTGTTTCGCCCGAACATCATCCAGTTGGGCGACAACTTCCGCAGCATTGGGTTCAATTTGCACTGCCATGCTATAAAATACGATCGCACCTTCCAACTGCTTCTGTTTCGCTAAACTATTGCCTAAATTTATATAAAATTCCGCTCCATCTAACTCAATTCCCAGCAATTTGTGGTAAGTTTTCCCGCTGGCAAGTACCTCGATACCTTGACAATAAGTTTCGATTGTGCTGTCTAAACCCGATTCGCTGCGCTTCCGCAAAACATATCCCAACCGCTGATTGATTCCCGTCAAATTCGGCTCAATCTGAACCGCGTGCAGGTAAGCGCTAACAGCTTCATCCCAGAATTGTTCGCAGGTTAAAGCAATTCCCAAATTGACATAAAACCAAGGAATATTTGGATTTATTGCAATAGCTTTGCGGTAGCAACTAATAGCTTCGGGCCACAGTTGTTTTTGAGCCAAAGCGTCCCCTAAGCAATTGTATGCCCAGTAGGAATTATCATTAATTTCCAGAGTCTGGCGGTAACATTTAATGGCTGCATCAAAGTCGCGTTTTTGCGCGAAAACATTACCTAAACCCACGTAAGCACGAGCGTATTTTGGATTGAGTTCGAGGCTTTTGTTGTAACAGGCGATCGCCCGATCGAATTCTCCTCGCTCCGCCCAAGTTTTACCCAAACTGTGGTAAGATTCAAACGAATTTGGATTGATGGCAATCGCTTGTCGGTAATTGGCGATCGCCTCATCCCACCGCTTCTGACCAACCAACATTTCTCCCAAATTGTGATAAGCTGTTGCCAGTTGCGGGTTTAACTTAATTGCCCGCGAATAACATTCAATAGCGCGATCGAACTTTGCCAATTCAACTAAACTATTTCCCAGAGTGACGTGCTCGTCAGCAGTTGCCCAATTCGGATCGATATTAAAAGCTTGATACCAACATTCTGCAGCCTCTTCTCGCTTCTCCAACTGCGTCCAAATTCTCGCCAACTGCCGGTAAGCAGCAGCAAAATTCGGGGCTAGCGAAATCGCTTTTTGACAATTTGCGATCGCCTTTTCCCACTGTTTCCCCTGAGAATACAAAATGCCGAGATTAGCGTAAACTTCCGGCAAATTTGGATTGCGATCGATCGCCGCTTCATACCACTGCTTAGCTTGCTCGATTTCACCTCGAACCTGCATCACCTTTCCCAGCGTCTGGCAAGCTGCCCCCAAATTCGGTTCAATTTTCAACGCTGACTCGCAAGCAGCAACTGCCTCATTTAACCTTCCATCGGCTAAATAAACTTCTGCTTGCCGACTCAAATCAACCGCTGCCTTTTCCATCTTCTCAATCGAGGGCATAATTAAACTTGCTCCAGACACCAACTAACTCAAACCCACCACTTCAACCATCCTTTTCAGCGAACTCAAGTTCACTAAAATATCCTCAGTCAGCGAATTCTGATACATCAACTGTCTAATAGGATAGCATTCAAAAGCCTCGCCCGTTAAAAAGTAATGTTCCAACTGCAAATATTGACTGATTCCCCAGTAATAATGGCTGATATAGTGAGGCGACACCAACTCAATTACTTTAGTTCCCTGGCGACAAAAAATCGTATTTGTCAAGCCGCTGCCGTGGGCTGCAACTATCACCTCAGCGTGGGAAAAATGAGCTATTTGCTCTGCCAAAGACATCGACTCAGGAAAAATTGAAACAAAGCCAAATTTCTCCAAAACCTCGATCGCATCTTCCTCGTTCAAAACTCGTCGGTATCTCGCTTTGCTGCGGCTGATATAAATGCGCTTTGGATAGCTCGAACTAGGTATAATTCCCTTAAGAAACTCGCGCCTCAAAAAATCCATCGCCCACCCAGAAGGCCAGCCCAAATATCCCGCAAAAGACGGTACAATTAACTCTGTTGCTTGAATGTGAGGCAAGCGATCGCTCTCCAAGACTTTCTCTTCGGGAATGCCCAGAATTCTCAGACTTTCCCGCTGAAATTGGTGCTGACAACTATTCACCAAAAACCAATCTATTTCCGCCAAATCCCTACCGCTGTGCCGCAGCAATTCTATCCTCGGCAAAACGTCAACCATCCAGTGAAAATAGACATTTCCCGACAAACCAGAAAGCACCGCCACGCTGCCGTCAATTTGCTTTAAACCTGGAAAGGATTCTAACTGAAAAACGCTGTGTTTTCTAACATCATGCTTTTCGCATCCCGGCAAAAACCCCGGATAATCTCTCGACACATCAGCCAACAAATAGTTGTCAGGAGTAATTACAGCGATCGCCTTGCAAATCAGCCAATAATTTTCCTGCGGCACAATCCAAACTCGCCCGTTGGGAATTGCCGCCACAAAAGTCTTGGGCGACTCCACAGGTATCGGTTGCGAGTTGGACAAACGGCAAATTCCCCAACCCAAATGCACCGGATCGAACCACTTAGAAAGTCGCTGCAAACACAGCCCGCAAGTTAACCCCGCACAATCGGAATTGGCCAATTTGGAATTGGATCTCGCAAATTGGGAATTCGGAATATTTTCCGCACTTGCTTCTTGTGCTGGTTTCCAAAATATTTCCACATAATTGTCACCATCCAACTTAGCATTAACCAGCCAATCCCAACTCGATAAATAAATACCGTGAGGAGGTTTGATAAAAGTGCTATCTGGCAAGATAAAACTCTGTTTTTTCCACTCTTTCTGCTCCCCATACCCGTGCAATTGCAACTCTAAAACTTTTTGATAATAATCGAGCGCCCGTTCCCAGCGCCCCTGTTTTTCCAGCAGTTGGGCTAACTCAAAATAAACCTGCGGTAAAGCAGGTTGAATCGTCAAAGCTATGCGGTAAACTGCAATTGCTGCACTGAACCGCTGTTGCTGGGCTAAGGAATTTCCCACGCGCCAGTAAATCTCTGCATTTTTCGGCTGAATTTGCAAAGCTTTTTGATAATAAGCGGTGGCAGATTCGTGGCCGCCGTACTCTGTTAAAGCATTTCCCAAATGCAAGTAAATTTCGGCTAAATTATCGCAAATTTCAGCAACAGGTAATTGGGCATTGGGCATTGGGCATTTGGCATTGGGCATTTGGCATTTGGCATTGGGAATAGTTTCTTTTTCTTCCTTCTTCCTTCTATCCGTTACATCCGTTACATCCGTTACATCCGCTACAAAATCCGTTGCCGAACTTCCAGTTAGTGCTGTGAGAAATCGATCGCACGCAGCGATCGCCCTTGACAATTCATCATCATCTACCGCCGCCACTCTGCGCCTGTCTCCTAAGCGACAGTAAGCCTCAACAAAATCAGGCTTCAGAGCTATCGCCCGCTCAAAATAAGGCATGGCTTCCGCAATTTTGCCCAAAACCATCAAAGAAAACCCGGCGTCTGTATAGCCCGCAATATAGTCGGAATTAATCTCGATCGCGCGATCGAAACAAGCAAGCGCCGCCGAATGTTCCCCCTGCAATTGCCAAGCTTTTCCCAGATTGTAGTGAGCCAAAACCATCTCCGGTTCCAACTCAATAGCTGTTAGGTAAGATGCGATCGCCCTTTCGGGACTTTTGTCCAGCAAGGCTTGACCCAAATTATTGTGCAGCGTCGCCCAATCCGGCTTAATCTCGATCGCCCGCTGGTAAACCTCGATCGCCTCAGCAGCCCGATCGTCCTTGAGCAAAATCACACCCAGATTGCTGTAAGCTTCCACGTAATCCGGCTTCAAAGCGATCGCCTGTCGGTAGGTATCCATTGCCACTTCGAGCTGACTATTTTCATCTAAAACCACAGCCAGATTGTATAAAGCATCAAGATAATCCGGTTTTTGGGCGATCGCCTTTCGGTAACACTCGATCGCCCCCAACAAATTACCCTGCTTGTGAAAAATATTTCCCAAGTTATAATGAACTTCCGCCCAATCTGGTTTCAAATCCAGAGCTTGTCGGTAGTGAAAAACCGCCTCATCCAGCCACGCATAGTCGCTGTAAAGTTGACCCAAATAAGCATGAGCCAGAAAAAACTGCGGCGAAATCTCCAAAGCTTGCACAAAAGCGTCTCTTGCCGCCGTCGGATCGCCTTGAGCTTCGAGGATTTCGCCTAAAGTCGTGTAAGCCGAGGGCGAAAACGGTTGAAGTTCGATCGCCCTTTTGCAAAACTCGATCGCCTCAGTTAACTTCCCCCGGTTCAAATAAATTTGGGCTTGCCGGATATATTCTTCAGTGCTCATTGCTAGCGGTGCAGTTGCGGTTTCTTTACCGCTTCAGTAAAACCTAGAATTTCTAATTTAAAAACTTTCTATTTATATCTCAATACACTTTGGTTAAAAATATTTATTCCTCGGAGTTCCCTTGCAGCATCCCCCTGGTTGTTGGGGGACGCAAGAGTAAGTTCTTGTCCCCCCCTTTTTTAAGGGGGGCTAGGGGGGATCGAGCTTAACCCAAGCGTCTTGATTTATATTTTGCCCGATCGGGCGATCGGTTAATTTTATCAATAACTGTCGATCGATTTTTTTTTACTGGCCCTGCTGTAGTTCCTGCCTTGAATATTTCAACCTCACCCCGCTTGTGGCAGAGTGAGGTTGAAATCCTTTAAAACTACCGGCTTTGTGAGAACAGCCCCGAATCTTATCCGGTGCCGCCCCACAACAGCCAGTTGTTTTAGAACAACTCGAAGTTGTTCGAGGTAATTGTCAGGCCAGGCTGCAACTGAGCAATAGTTAGCACTCCGCTGCTACCGTTGAAGTACAACGCACCGCTTGTTGGGTCGTAGACCAACTTGTTAGTCGTGCCTGCTCCTGGGGTGGCTGCGTTGAAACCAGAAACCACCACAAACTCGCTAGCCTCGAACGTGCTGCCCAAACCAGCGAACACACCGCCCTGTTTCAAGCGGATCTTATCTTCGCCTGGGGTAAAGTCAGTGATCGTGTCTACGCCGAAATCGCCACCGCTGGAGAAGAAGTAGAACGTATCGCTGCCAGCACCGCCCGTGAGCACATCACTTCCTCTGTCGCCAGAGATCAAGTCATTGCCAGCGCCACCATCGACAGTATCGTTGTCTTTACCGCCGTAGAGAACGTCGTTGCCATCGCCGCCGCCGACAATATCGTTGCCTTGGCCGCCAAAGACTGTATCGCTCCCCGATCCGCCGAGTACGGTGTCGTTGCCTCTGTCGCCAGAAACCACGTCGTTGCCATCGCCACCGTCTATGAGGTCATTCCCTTTACCGCCAAAGATGAAGTCATCGCCGGTACCGCCAGCGACCACATCGTTGCCGCTGCCTGAAATGACGGTATCGTTGCCGTCGCCGCCGCCGATACTATCATTGTTGCCACCCGATATAATCAGGTCGTTTCCACTGCCACCAGCGATGACATCAGCGGCCTCAAAAGTCAGAATGATATCGCTGCCGGGGCTGCCGTTCAACCTGTTAGCGCCTACGGGGGTGCCAATAATGGTTGAGCCACCGCCACCGACACCGCCTGGTTGTGTAGTTGGTGTTGTTGGATTTGTTACCTGTGTCATTTACACTCCTCCTAAAAGATCAATCATTTTTCTACAATACACTTTTCCCTCCAAAGGGATTCAATAAATGAAACCGGACATCGGTTGAGACCCTAATTGACCCGGCTGCTATAAGCTGTCATGTAATTTAAATTGTCAGCAGCGAGCCTCGGAGCGCGAGTTGAATCCTGTATTCGTTGAGCAGCAAATCTCGGTTGTTTCCTGCTTTTGACTCTCGACTCCACCACTGCCTCCTCTAACACGAAAATATTCCACTTAAACGTTTGCGAGTTTACCATAATGACCGTCGATATGGCTAGTCATTATTCAAACAATACCCGGAAGATACACAGAGACCATTTTTAATGGAAGTATGCTCTCCAGATTGAAAAGTTGCACCACGCCCGCGGGCACTGTCATCGCCGGAGAGTTCGATCGCCCGCAATGAGGCTGGAACTGAGCTGCGATTTTTTTTAAGTACACTGTACTTGACCAGACTTTTGATTTTGGCCAATAGTTCCCCAGAAATCCAAAGTTTCTAACTCGCTTTGAAAGCAAGCCCGCGCACGCTGGAGGCCGGATTCAATCAAAAGTGGCTCCCAACACAGTCCCGGACGGGCTTTCGAGCCTCACAACCTGGATGTTTCCAGCCAAATCCCTCACGCTCAATGTAGGATTTTGGCTAAAAACCCAGTTTTTCAACCCCCATCCGTCATTTCAACCACGATCCGCATCCATCCGCACAATCAGACTATGTAGCGCGATCGTCTTTTTGTGAAGGTTGAACCGCGGGCCGGTAGATTTGTGAGGGTACTGTCACTAGATTTTAGATTTTAGATTTTAGATTTTAGATTTAGTCCACAGATGAATCTGGGAACTGGAACTAGGATATAAATTTTTGGGCTGCTGGCAAATCCTGCCCCAGTTATGGGTTGGCGCAATTGTAGTTATGGATAATTTTCCTGTTCATAATGCTGAAGCAGCAAATTTTTTGATGGCATCTATCGAAGCCAATGTAAAATTCTTACCTCCATACTCGCCGGATTTATCTCCCATCGAGCTGTAGTGGGCAAAAATCAAAGCGATTTTCCCTTCAGAAGCATATCCACCTTCAAATGTTCTTGATGAAGCGATTACTAAAGCTATTGAGGCTCTTACTGATGAAAATGCTTTGCCATCCTTTCATCACTGTGGTCTCTTTTGAGAACAAATTAAATAGTTAATTTTTGCGGTACATTCGATGGCTAATACCTGTGAGTGAAAATATTAAGTTTTTAGCAAAAAACTTTTTACTAATTGTTGTTAAATTCGAGCCGCTCATTAACGATTAGCCAATTCCCCGAAATTTGAGCCGGCAGTCGTCATTCAGAGAAAATCTCTACTTATTCCTAGCGGTGTGCTTCTAGTTGCGCTGGTGAGGCGTTATAATTGCTCTGGCTGTCGTACTTGTAGATGTGAGCGTGAGAGTCACTCTCGAAAATATAATTGATGGAAGTAGCTCCATAGTATGCCAGCGCTAGCAGCGACAATAGATGAAGAACTCTATAAATTGGTTTCTCAGATACTTGGTTCATTTTGACTCCTACTTTTTATGCAAATAACTAATTTGGATACCGTGACGGCACTTTTTTTTTGAAGTTCCCAAACATCTCGTACTTCCAAAAATTTAGCTGGCTCGCGTTATACACTCCTGATGCCCGATCGCCAAAAATAAGTCGTACTTGAGACTTGAAACAGTTTTGGTTGCCTATTTCATATTGCAGTCTCTGCCTTGAATTGTCTATCTAACTGCGGTAAGAGTTAGGGATTGTGGGCGCAAACGAACTCTACAATTTTCTGTTTACAGCTACTACGATTTGAAAAAACGGAGCTGGAAAAGCTTAAAGGGCAAATAGTCTAGCTGTTTTTCCACGCCTCGCCAGGATTTTCCCACCTTCGGTTAATGGTACGCAGCGGCCGGAAGTCATGAAAATTCTTAAGTTGGTCAGCGGCCGACGCAAATATGTCTGAAGTTATATTTTTGCAAGCAACAGGCCATGTTACATTACATATTAATTTTGAGCTTGGTTGAGGTGAAAAATATTTTTGGTAAAAAAATTGTGGTCGCTGTCCGATAATTTGAGTTAGACAATTTTGACTGAACAATTTTAACTGAGCCGCACCATTAATTCACAATCTGATCGAAGAAAATTAGGCATCAGTCAATTGGAGACTTCGGCGTGATACGTGGGCTAGGGAGTGCGTCAATCTCGCTTAGTTCAACGATTGGAGATTTTAGATTTGTGCCACAGATGAATCGGAGAGCTTGAACAATATCCTAAAATTTAGGGCAGCCGCCGACTCTAGTCGGAAACTTGTAGCCGTTTTTGGGCGGGGTCAAAAAGCAGAAGGCAAAATTTGAGAGCGGTAAAAAAATACTGTTTTAGGATTCAGAATTTTTATTTGATTCTACCTTCTAGCTGCATTTTTTGAGTAGGAAACAAGATAAATTACTCGCTGCAAAAAGCGATGCACCCCGAATAATTTAGGAAAAGATAAGCGAGTGTGTTGAAGCCAGTTACTTCCAAAAGTTATTATAATTCTCGATCGCATTGAGCTGTTTGTACAACAGACTTTTTGCTAGTAATTTGCAAAAGGGATAGGGGCAGAACAACAGGCCAAAACAGAGGGCCGATTATTAAGGCTATCCAAGATATTATGTCTTTTTTAGATGTCGCAGTATCATTCCAAAAACTTTTGAACCAAACAAGAAAAACGATTAAGGCAATAGAAAAGTAGCTAATCATTATCATTTTTTTACCTCCCTGTCTATAGATGGGATACAAGTATTTATAATTATTGTATCTCAGGCCGTGGCTCGCCGATCGCAATTTTCTGCCCTGAGCTGCAAACTGCAAGTGTCTAAAACCAAAAGTTTCACAGCTATGCAAATCCATAGCCTGCAATGTTGAGCTGACTTACTCCTGCAGCGCCGAGGCGCAAGGCGCTAAAGGTTTGGCACTCATGGCTTTTCGAGGTTTTGTCAAACCTTGAGGCTACCACCCCAATTATAGCTTATGCGATCGATGTCTTGGGTTGTCTGTGATTTAAATCACGTATACTGGCAGACTTCGGTCACAAATCGATCCAAGAACGATCGCACAGCTTAGCCGACTGCAATCACCCTACTCTTTTGTCAAATGCTCGATATTATAATAGTCGAGTTCAACGAGAGTTCATGCAAGCTCTGACTTTAAAATCCGATCGGGCGATCGCTGAACTGTTCTATCAAGTCACCAATTCAGGCAATCTGACTCGCACTCAAAGCCACGGATTGCGCGAACTCTGCCAAAGCGCTCTCAGCGAAGACGCCAGAGATGCAGTCAACCGCCTGCTGCACGCCATCCACCGCGGATGGGTGAGGATTTCCGATTAGTCCCCTCACACCTGAAGTGGAGATGAGTATTTCTACTTTCTCTCCTGTCAAGCTTTGCCAACAATAAGATTGAAGTGAGTAGGTCAACTACCGCACACCAACCCGAAGGGTCTGGTGTGGGCTTGAAAAAGCCTGTTGACCAGACGGCTAGTTCTTGACTAGCAGGCGTTAAGACCAAGCGTTAAACTTCGTACCTTGAAATGCGTGCCAGTTTCAAGCTCTACAACCGAGCAATTAAACAGGTGATTAAGGGAAAGCCAGTGTTGCTCAGATAGTACCGAGTCTTAACATCGTCGAGGCAAACTTAACCAAGAAATTGAGTGATGCAG